>JBEDLY010000066.1:0-8341 GCA_041171365.1 Actinomycetota bacterium
GATAAGTTCCAGGGCCGTGAAGGAATGGCAGTGATTTACAGTTTCGCTGCCTCGTCTAGCATGGATGCTCCGCGAGGGCTCGAGTTCCTACTCGACCGAAACCGATTGAATGTCGCGATTAGCCGAGCAAAGGCTACTTGCTACCTAGTCTTTAGTGAAAGCCTCTTGGAGAGTCAGTTCAAGACCGTGGCCGAGGTGAAGGCTGTAAGCCGTCTGGCTGGGCTTCTGGAGATCGCCGCTAAATAGTCGCTACTTTGAATAAGTCGGCTAAGCCAAAAACTGATCTAACTGGATAACTCAAATACTATCTAACTGGATAACTCAAATACTCTGACCACTCTGCAAGTCTTGGTTCTCTCCATACGTAGTCATCTGCTACTTGAGCCAAGCAAGCCCAATAGAAGACTGTGACTAGATCAATAGTGAGGAAGTTCTGAGTCTCATCTTCATAGACTCTGCCAAGAATTCTTCTTAAGAGCTGGGGCACTTGAGCTAAGCCATATTCATGCAAAGTGTCCAACACCAATAGTTCAACCTGATGAGCTCTCTTTGCGTTCCAGATTGGTGATGCATCCGATCTGTGGAGCATGCTGGTTATAGCTAATGCTTTCCTGAAAGTTAGCAATCCTTCAAAACGTTCTAGCTCATAACCTGCAAACCTGAGGTCCAAGATGTCCGGGTAGTAAAGAATCCCCACCAAGCTGGCTCTACCAGCAGGTGGGTTTAGCCTTACCTGGTCTTCTTGAGAATCATTGGAATCTTGCACACGTCTATTGTCCTAGGTCTCCGCTAGTGTTTCTAGCAAGTGGTGGAAAAGATGCCATTCGAGAACACTTTTGAGTAATTAGAGAGTAAAAAGCACTTCTTAAGGGATTCTTTGGAGTCTTCGCAGTATTTTTGGGGCTTGGTTTCTTTATTCAGAATCCAGCAGTATTTTGGACTCTTCTCGTTCTTCTAGTTGCTGTCTTCGCCCTAGTGGTATTCAGTGGAACGAGAAAGACAACCCTCAATGACCCTGAGAGGGCAAAGAGACGCAAC
Source organism: Actinomycetota bacterium (assembly GCA_041171365.1). Taxonomy (GTDB): domain Bacteria; phylum Actinomycetota; class Actinomycetes; order Actinomycetales; family Microbacteriaceae; genus Rhodoluna. The sequence goes on from JBEDLY010000066.1 coordinate 1,039, forward strand.
ACAGCCTTCAGTAGACAGGACGGTATTTCAGAGGGTGACATCGTTCATCACCGTAAACCAAACGGCAGACCTTTCGACGACGAAGGCAATCCCGGATCACTTCTAGGAGCAGCTGCAGTAGGTGCAGCGGCTGCATACATCTTGAAGCCAGATTCAAAAGAAGCAGCTCCTGTTGTTGAGCCTGATCCAGAAATAGAGAATGCTGCGGCGATGTATTACGAGGGTAATGATTCTTGCAACGATGAAGAGGGCGAGTATTAGCCAAGCATGTCATGCAACACGATAGTTGCATCACGAGCTGGACCAACACCAATTGCAGAGATGCGGCAGTTGCTCATCTTCTCAATAGCTCTTACGTAATCCTGAGCATTCTTAGGTAGCTCTTCAAATGTTCTGCATCCTGTGATGTCCTCTTCCCAACCTGGGAAGTTTTCATAGATTGGCTTTGCGTGGTGGAAATCAGATTGTGAAACAGGAACTTCTTCCACTCTCTTGCCATCTACCTCGTAAGCAACACAAACAGGGATTTCTTTGATGCCTGTTAGAACATCTAGCTTGGTTAGAACAAAGTCAGTAAGTCCGTTGATGCGAGCTGAGTAGCGAGCAATAGGAGCGTCATACCAACCACAGCGACGTGGACGACCTGTAGTGGTTCCATACTCGTGGCCAGTCTTGCGAAGTAGCTCGCCCCATTCATCAAATAGTTCTGTAGGGAAAGGTCCTGCACCAACACGTGTTGTGTAGGCCTTAACAATTCCAATTACGTTCTGGAAAAGACCGGGACCAATACCTGATCCAGTTGCAGCTCCACCAGCAGTTGCGTTTGAAGAAGTTACGAATGGGTATGTTCCGTGGTCAACGTCAAGCATTGTTGCTTGACCACCTTCGAATAGAACATTCTTGCCGGCTTCGATAGCTTGGTGCAATTCAAGTGCTGTGTCAGCAACCATTGGACGAAGACGTTCTGTGTACGAAAGTAGTTCTGTAACAACTTCTTCAACTCGAATAGCAGCACGGTTATAAACCTTTGACAGCAACTGGTTCTTTTGGACTAGAGCTGCTTCAACTTTTTGACGAAGAATTGATTCGTCGAACAAGTCCTGAATACGAATACCAACGCGGTTGATCTTGTCTGCATAGGTTGGACCAATACCGCGACCGGTAGTTCCAATTGCACGCTTACCCAAGAAACGTTCTGTGGTCTTATCTAGTGACACGTGATAAGGCGTGATGACGTGGGCGTTAGCTGAAACACGTAGACGGCTAGTATCAATGCCACGAGCATTCAAAGCATCTAGTTCTTCAAACAAGACATGTAGATCAATAACAACACCATTTGAGATAACTGGAATTACACCAGGAGTCAAAATTCCTGAAGGGAGAAGGTGCAATGCATATTTTTCATTACCAATAACAACTGTGTGACCTGCGTTGTTACCACCGTTGAACTTCACAACGTATTGAATGTGTTCAGCTAACAGGTCAGTAGCTTTACCCTTGCCCTCATCGCCCCACTGAGCGCCTACGATAACAAAAGCAGGCATGGCAATCTCATTTCTTTAGAGGTGAATTACACCTTTATTTTACTTTATTGAGACTGCCGGTTGCCACGCCTAGCCCACTACTCCTTGGTAGGTTTGGTGGCTTTCTTGGTGGCTTTAGCCTTCGGTGCTTCAGCAGGCCAAGTTGCAGGTGCTGGACCAAGAACTTTGGCTGTTCTTTCAATAACTGTTTTGGCTACACGGCTATTGCCTTTGGTCTTATTTAGCACGCCTTTAGCGATAGCCGCTCCTGCGACTGCCTTTCTGGCAACTGCCACGCCCTTAACCGCTCTTCCTTGGGGTAGAAAAGCCACGACTGTAGCTGCCACTCCAACTGCCTTGCGAGCAAACTTCACAGCTGAGCTGTCCAAAATAACAACAAGATCGATGAGCTTCTGATGTTTATCCTCATCTTCCTCATCAATGTCATGCAGTTCCAGCGAAGTAAATACATAAAGCGAGACGGCTGATGAGAATTCCAAAGAAGAACTGTCGAACTCAGCTTCTGTCGCCTTGAGTTGTTCATCCAGAATTTCCTGAATCTTGCGAGGGGAAGCTTTAGGGTTTTCTGCTCGAAGTTCCTCTAATGCTGCAACAGCAAAAGGTCTCTTGGCTTCATAGGCTCTATCCAAGCCTTCACGGCTCTTGTCCTTAGCCTTACCGGCTGTTTCCTTAGTCCAGTTAAGTGCGTTCTTGGCCGCATTTGCAACTGAATCTTTGTTTGGCTTCTTCAAGATAACCTCCGTAAGTATGTGCCCCTTTAGGAACAAGTTCAGTTTATCAAATTGAATGAAGAACCTGCCGCCATCAACTTAAGTCGTCAAAGGCCTGAAAGTAGATATGAGGTTTAGAACTGCAGAGTGGGATTAGAGTTGATCTACTTTGACTAAAGCATCCCCTGAATATCTGACTAGAAATTAGCTTTGAACGTGGCGTATCGGAAATCAAGAATGTCAGTGAATTTCGGATCCTTGCAGAGCGCACCAACCGTAGCCTTGCCATTCCATCTCATTCTCACTTTCCCTGAGCCATAGCCGTTTCTAACCCTAAATTCCGTAAAGCGTGATTCTGATCCAACTGGAGTCAAGGCAAAATTGAACGCATAATCAGTTTCAGATAATACTGTGCAGGTGCCATTGAATTCTTTATCTCCAGTGAACTTGATTGTTATGTCGCCACCTTGGTTAAATCCTTGAGCATTCTTTACTGATTTCCAGGAGAAAGATAGTGGAAGTGCATATCTAATACGCACCTTAATGGGTAGTTGCTTAGTTTGATGAATTGTGTTTTTGCCATCTTTCACTTGAAACTGAACTGTCGTATTGCCAGTCAATTTCTTTGTGACACTGAACTTTTTGTACTTAGAAATAGCATGGCTTGTCCATGAACTCCATGCCTTGCCTGTCTCTTTGTAGCGAAATGAGACCAGCTTTGGGTCAAAACACAGATTTGATACCGATCCCGAAATTTTTACCGATGAGCCGTTCAATACAAGGCTGCTTGCCGGAGAAGCAGCAATTGATGGATTGGCTGGACAATACAACCAGGAAGCGCTGGTGACTGTTTTAGTCTTTCCCGCGTCATTTGAACCTGTAACGCTAAAGCTGTAGGTCTTTCCATTGACTAGCCCATTAACCCAACAACCTTGAGCTATCCCAATTTGACACACTGTCTTCTTGGATCCTGTATCGACAACTCGCCAGATCACTAGGTCATCGGTAGATTGTTGCTCTTGTTCTATTTTTAAGAACACTGAATTGCCTTGTACCCGTTCAACTTTCATCTTGGTCGGCGTCAAAGCCGCTACAACTGGAAGTTTGGATGATTGAGTGCTTTGCCCAACATTGTTTGCACCCCAACACACGAGTCTGCCTAGAAAAGCAACAGCGCATGAATGAATCCCTCCTGCCGCTATTTGTTCTACTTTCCCGATATCAGCTGGGACTGTTGATTGATCAAAACTATCCGAGCCCCAACATCTCACCATGGAGGTTTCAGTTATTACACAATTGTGGTTATATCCTGCGCTCAATCCCGAAACCTTACCCAGATCTTGTGGCACTTCAGATTGCCCATAGTCATTGCGCCCCCAGCAACTAACCAAGCCAATTGATGAGAGTGCGCAAGTGTGCTTATAGCCAGCGCTTATATTCGATACACGGCCCAATTTAGGTGGCACGTCGCTTTGACCGTAATCATCGAGCCCCCAGCAACGAACAAAACCACTGAATGTAATGGCACAGCTGTGAAATGCACCCAAAGAAACCTTTGAAACTTTACCCAAATCGGCAGGCACTGTGGATTGCCTTTGTAAATTCGAACCCCAGCAACGTGAGACATTTAATTCAGAAATAGCGCATGCGTGCTTGCTGCCAGAAGCTATTTGGATTGTTTTCCCTAAGTTAGCGGGTACTTTTAGAATTTCTAGTGCCTGGCCCCAACATTTAACTTCTTTGTCTAATTGAATCGCGCAGGCTGTTGAATCCCTCAAACTTATTTCAGTGCTTCTGCCAACGCTAACTGGAACGTTACCGCCAGCTGTGGTATCTCCAGCGCAATAAACTTGTCCGCTTTTCAGTACCGCACACGTGGCTAAACTGCCTGTAGCTAAGGTTCTTTCTCCATCCGCTATAGAGGACTTACTCCCAGTCGGAAGTGTAGGTGAGATGGTTATCAGGTTACTAGTCTTGGTTACGGAGTTGAAAGTTAGTTTCTCCCCCTTCAGCCTGACGGCAATTTGCCTCCCAAGATCCTCCATTTGGGGCTGGTAGGAGCTTCGTGTAGCACCAGGGATTTCTACGCTGTCTCGAAGCCATTGATATGAAAATGTCACACCAGAATCCCAGTGGCCCGTTGAAGCACTCAGTAGGGAACCTACTCTAGCTTCGCCAGTAATCGATGGCTGGGATGTATTGCTGAAGGTTCTCTTCGAGGCTCGCACAGACTCGCTGTCTACAGTAACAGTGAGGTATGCAAGTTTTTCAACTGTTAATCTGACAGAAACCAGCTTGGCATCGTCTATTTCCTGAAGAGTGTACTTAGAAGAAGTAGCACCGCTAATTCCCAATCCATCTCTCAGCCACTGAAAAGAAAACGTTGCTCCTGAATCCCAGATTCCTGACGACGCAGTGAGACTGGAGCCAACTGTTGCCTCTCCGCTAATAGTTGGTTGCGATCTAGTGACAAATTCATTCTGCCCAATATCGATCGTATTGCTTTCCTGTTCAACGATCCAGACAAACTTCTTGGAGGTCAGCCTGACTGAAATTTCAGAGCCAATATCGAGGCTTTGAATCCTATATTGAGAGGATGTTGCCCCTGGAATCGCAGTTCCACTTCTAAGCCACTGAAATGCAAAAGCGGTCCCCGCGTCCCAAGAGCCCGTGAAGGCAGTGAGGGTTTGGCCTACCTCGCCCGTCCCACTTATTGTTGGAGAAGGGGTCTGGCTAAACAAATTGGCTGAGATAAAGTTAGCTGGGACACGTGTTTGGTGAGTGGGATTTGCTCCCCAACACCGAACCGACCGACACTTGAGTGGCAACGCCTAGATCAGAAGGCACGGTTGATTGACCAGAAGTATCGAGACCCCAACACCGAACCGAACCAATCTGAGTCAACGCACACGTATGCTCAGAACCTGTGCTAATCTGCACGACCTGACCCATGTCAGAAGGCACGGTTGATTGACTAGAAGTATCGAGACCCCAACACCGAACCGAACCAATCTCAGTCAACGCACACGTATGGTAACCGCCAGCCGATACCTGAATAGCTTTACCCAAGTCGGAAGGCACGGACGATCTGCCGAAAGTTGTCGCTCCCCAACACCGAACCAAACCACTCAAAGTTACAGCACAAGAATGAAAGGCCCCCGCTGACACCTGAGAAGATTCACCTAAATCTGAAGGTACAGATGCTTGCCCAGAGCTACCGCCCCAGCACCTCACAAAATTAGCTTCTGTAGTAACGCAAGTATGGCTGTATCCTGTACTCAAGTTTGAGACTCTGCCCAATGCCGGCGGAATATTTGTCTGCCCAAGCGTGTTCGAACCCACGCAACTAACTTGAGCTGTGGCTGAGAGGATGTAGCATGCATGACCCGTCCCCGTGCTCACCTGACTAACTGAATTTGAGGTAAGTCCAGAAAACGGGGGTGTTGCGTTTGAGCCCCAACAACGGACTCCACCTAGGCTATCAATCGCGCAAACATGAGTTCCAGCGAGCGACATGGTGTTGCCAACGGTCTTGATTACCGGCCCCTCGCTGGCTCTTACTATTGCTTGGGGCCAGGACGTGAGAGACATCGCTAAGGCTACTGCCAGTGCCAGCAAGCGTTTCATCAGACTCCCAATCTCCCGAATTCACACCGTAATGACTTCATTATTCCACAATGGCAACATTCTCAAAGCTTTTTGATCTAAGCAAGTATTCTTTGATTGGAGGTCTCATTAGGAGAAACACTATTGAACTTAGGGTGTCATTGAGGAGAAGCGGTTATCGAAAATATAGTTAAACTTGACTCACTCAAACGGATTGTTTCAAATGATGAGTTCGTTCTGCTCGCCAAGTACAGAGCACGGCGGAAGTATGTTCTTGGGTTTAGGTCAACCAAGATAGATGGTCTAGGTGCAGGTGTTACCGAAGGCTACTTTGTAATGTTGAAAGTAAGTTTGGCATTCTCGGCTGTAGAAATGTTGGCAAAAGTGATATCTCGAAAAGGACAACTTGGGATTCAAAATGAATCGGTTGTAAGGGCTATCAACTCAGGAAAATTCGACAAGATGTTGGATTCCATAGAAAAAGACAACCTTAGACGGTTTGGGCGTGCATCAACAGTTGTCTCAACCAAACGTGAACCTCTTCCTCTAAACGCAGACCTCACCAATTTTGTCTATATGCTTAGAAACTTTAATTTCCATGGTTCGTTTACTCCGACAGAGACTGGCCTGGCATCTTCCTCTCGGCTTCGAACTTTGATGCTTGATCTTGCTATGTCAAGCTTGGAAGCAGGGGAAGTTGCACTTCAAAAATGGGTCAAGAAAAAATCTAGGAGAACCAATTAGGTTCAGAAGATATGTTGCTGAACCCATGCGTGCATGGTTATAGCCGCAGCTGCAGAAGCATTAATAGACCTTGTGGAGCCGAACTGGGTAATCTCTAGGACCACATCGCTAGCTTCAATGGCTTGCTCACGGAGGCCTGGTCCTTCTTGTCCAAATAGGAATACACAGGACTCAGGGAGTTTATACGTCTCTATCTTTTGGCAGCCTGGAACGTTGTCTATGGCGATGATAGGTAAGTTCTCTGACTTAGCCCAGGCTAGGAACTCTTCTACTGTTTCATGGTGTCTGATGTGTTGATACCGGTCGGTAACCATAGCTCCGCGTCTATTCCAACGCTTGTTGCCGATGATATGAACTTCTTGGGCTAGAAAGGCATTGGCGTTACGGACTATTGAGCCAATGTTTAGATCATGCTGCCAGTTCTCAATAGCCACGTGGAATGGGTGTCTCTTGGTGTCTAGATCTGCCACAATGGCTGACATCTTCCAATACCTGTATTTATCCACCACATTGCGAGTGTCCCCATTTGCCAATAGTTCAGGGTCATAGATGGAGTCAGGGTGGTCATAGCCTTCAGGTAGGTCTCCCTGCCATGGGCCTACGCCCCATGTTGTGAGCTCATGGCTTGGATTGTTTGTTTGTTCTTTATCTGACATCCACTCAAGCCTAACTACGCTAAAGGTAAAGTAGAACCATGGC
>JBEDLY010000067.1:0-5688 GCA_041171365.1 Actinomycetota bacterium
CAGTTCAACACCTGAACTTGATTGGGCTATGAGAATGATCGGGCTAACCCTGGTTGCTCTGGCTGGAAACATGATGAGCGTATCGCTACGAGGTAAAGATTCGACTGTTAGATTCTCTGCCCAAGTGATGGCGGTATCTGCTTTTGGACTAGGTGTTCTTACCTTGCTAATACCTGTTCAAACACTTACTTGGTTTGACTATGCGTATGCAGCTGTAGGTTTTGGCTTTAGCCTTGCTTACCTAGTTGGACTATACAAAGCGCCGAAAGTAAATCACCAAGATTAAAGAAGGACTTCTTCACCATCTTTAGGTGCTTTAGATTTCCAACCCAGCTTGGCCTCTATCGAATCGCTAAATGATTCTGCAACGCCTGCTTCACCGTGGACAACAAAAACCTGACCTGGTTCCTCTGAAGAAGATCGCAGCCATTCAATGAGTTCATTTGAATCAGCGTGAACAGAGAACTCAGCAATCTGCTCGATTCGTGCTCTCACTGGAACTAGCTCACCATGCATCTTTACCTGCTCTGCTCCATCAACTAGAGAACGGCCTCTAGTTCCAATTGCTTGGTAGCCGACAAAGAGAACTGTGTGCTTAGAGTTCGGCAACATCTGTCTTAGGTGATGAACTACACGACCACCGGTTCCCATGCCTGACGCAGAAATAATGATGCAAGGTTCATTCGGATCATTAACAGTCTTTGATTGTTCAACTGTTTCTAGTTCAACCAATGAACCTGGGTCAAACGGATCACGACCAGCCCACTCTTTGCGAACATCTTCGCGTATTTCCGCAGAACCTTCGTTGATTGCCTCGCGGTAATAGTTAAGTGCTTTCAAAGCCATCGGAGAATCAGCAAATACAGGAACTCTTCTAATCTTTCCTGCTTCCATGAGCTCTCTAATTCTCACGAGAATAATCTCTGTTCTATCAACTGCGAAAGCAGGGATTAGAACAGAGCCACCGCCATCGATAGTTTCATTGATGGCTGTTTCAAAATCTGTAGAGGAGGCAACATGCTCTCTGTCACCATAGGTTGATTCAGTGATTAGAGCATCAAATCTTCCAGCAACAATCTTGTCTGGATTCACTAGTAGTGGATGCTCTTCACGTCCTAGATCACCTGAGAACATCAGTTTCTTGCCGAAGAATTCAATCTCCAAAGTTGCTGCACCGAGGATGTGACCTGATGGATGGAAAGTTACGAAGGTCTTCTCAGCAACCTGAATCTTTTGGTTGAACTCTTCTTCTTGAAATCTTTGAATAGCCTTCTCAGCATCGTCCTCATCGTAGAGAGGCTTAGGCGGGTTGTGTTTGCTAAAGCCTTTTTTAGCCGCATACTTGGCATCCTCAGTTTGGATACGAGCCGAATCCCTAAGAATTACAGCAGCTAGTTTTGCAGTGAACTTGGTTGAATGAATCTTGCCCTTATAACCCTGCTCAATCAGCTTCGGGATATAACCACAGTGGTCTAGGTGGGCATGGGTCAGTAGCACTGCACTGATCTTGGCTGCATCAATTGCTAGCGGTGCCCAGTTCCTCAGTCTTAGTTCTTTCAAGCCCTGAAAAAGACCGCAGTCAACCATTACGTGGGTCTCCCCGCAGCTCAATAGGAATCTAGAACCTGTAACTGTTCCAGCTGCTCCAAGGAAGGTGATTGTTGGTTGTTCCCCGATAGTTGTCATGACTGAAGTCTATGGCTCATTGAGTGGGACAATCTAAACATGGTGAAACTACTCAAGCGATACTGGTTCCTGTTGCTTGCTCTTGCAAGTTCAGTGACTGGCTTCGGCTTGAACTTCAACTCTCCTGACCTAGCAAACATAGCCTGGTCCTTTGGTGCTGCTCTTGGTTTAATCCTTAGCGTTCGCTGGCTCACTGCCGCTATCAAAGAGAAGACTCTGGGTAGCGATGTCTTAGCCGTGTTAGCGATCATCGCAACAGGGCTTACCAACGAATGGTTCGCAGCCTCTTTGATTTCCCTCATGCTCGCTAGCGGTCGAGCACTGGAGCTCTGGGCTCAGGGCAAGGCAAGTAGACATCTAGATGAGCTGATGAAACGAGCTCCAGCGTTTGCTCATGTCGTTTCTAGTTCTGGTGAAGTGTCAGACATTGCTATTAGTGAAGTAAACCTGAAGACAAGAGTTCTTGTTCGAGCAGGTGAAGTTGTTCCGATAGACGGGCTCTTAGAAGAAGCATGTTTATTTGATGAGTCAGCGCTAACTGGTGAATCACTTCCTGTTTGGCGAGAAGCAAATACTCCTGTTAGTTCAGGTGTAGTAAATAGCGGTAACGCTGTAGTAATTATCGCAACAGCCACAGCGGCCACAAGTACATATGCAAATCTGATTCAACTTGTTGCTAGCGCTAAAGATCAGGCATCAAAAGGTGTTCGTCTTGCAAATGTTTGGGCCGCTAGATTCGTACCACTTGCCTTGCTAATTGCCCTCGGCACATACCTAATTACTCAAGACATCAAGCAAGCGGTTGCAGTGTTAGTTGCTGCTACCCCGTGTCCTCTAATCCTTGCTGTTCCTGTTGCACTTGTTGCAGGTATTTCAAGAGCTGCTCAAGTTGGAGTAATCATCAAAGAAGGATCAGCTATCGAGCAACTAGCTCAAGTGGAAGTCGTTCTTCTGGATAAGACAGGAACGCTCACAGAAGGTGGTCCAAGAATTACAAACCAGGTGTTTGCTGAAGGCAGCGACCCCAGGAATGTCTTATCGCTTGCAGCATCACTGGAACAGACCAGTGCAAACATTGTTGCCCGAGCAATGGTTGCTGAAGCCAAGCACCTTAACTTGCAATTGAGTTTGGCCACAGAGGTCAATGAAATCCATGGCCATGGTTTGAGTGGAATAGTTTCCGGACACAAAGTAAGAGTTGGTCAACCCTCAATTCCTCTAGCGCCTTGGGCGCACCTCACAAATGCCCTCCTAGTTGAAATAGAAATTGATGGCAAAGTAGTTGGCTACCTAGGTTTAGATGATCCTCTTCGAAAAGAATCTCTTGAAACTGTCAACCACCTTAAGGCCCTCGGGGTGAAAAGAGTGCTCATGGTCTCCGGTGACAGAAAAGAGACCGTAGAAAGCATCGCTAACCAATTAGGTGTGACGGAATACTTTGCCGAGTGCTCACCAACCCAAAAACTTGGAATTCTCAAAGTTGAAAAGGAAGCCGCCAAGGGAACAGTTCTTGTAGTGGGAGATGGAATCAATGATGCACCCGCCTTAGCTGCTGCTGATGTTGGTATCGCCATGGGGGCTAAGGGGACAACGGCCGCTAGCCAAGCTGCATCTGTAGTAATCGTTGAAGACTCTATTCGTCGCATTGCTAATGCCATAGACATCTCCCAAGTAGCTAGAACAAGAGCCTTGCAGGCAAGCACCATTGGAATGTCTTTGGCTATTGTTGCCATGCTTGCAGCTGCCTTAGGTTACCTAAACCCTTCCCAGGCAGCGTTAGTTCAAGAACTTATAGATGCGGCATCAATTACTTGGGCCTTAGTTGGTAGGAAATCTAGAATCTAGTCATTACTCAAGCGCATAAAGTCACTGTCTATAACACTTTCGCATCAGGTGCATTTCTTGAGGGTTCTCAAATGGATAGCATCGTTAGGCTTTTCAAATGCTAAAAACATCTATGAGTCTCGGGTTCATTCGCCTCGCTATGGCGTTAGCCCTCTTCGGCAGCATCTTCTGGCAGATCACTGACCGCGTCTCACACAACTTGTTCCGACCAACCGAGTACTTCACTTTCTTCACTATCACCTCATGTTTACTGACTGGTCTTGCTCTCACAATTAGCGGTCTAAGGGTTTTGCGTAACCAGCCTGAGACCAAGTTCTTGACCTTGTTCCGTCTAACGATGGCAGCTTCAATGGTGATTGTTGGCGTTATCTACAATTTGCTTCTAACTGATTCAGTCGATGAAAGAGACATCGGCTATGACTGGCCTGTTATCCCGAACCTCGTCTTGCACACCTACATGCCTATCTTGGTGTTCTTAGAGTGGCTTATTACGAGAACTGCTGTTCCACTAAAACTCAACACAGCTTTCTGGGTATTGGTTTACCCACTGACTTGGCTGGCGTTCTCCATCACTAGAGGCTTTGCAACTGGATGGTGGCCATACTGGTTCATAGACCCTCAATATGGTTATCCAGTTATGCTCCAATGGATACTCACGATTGCTGCATTCTTCATAGTGCTTGCACTTGGCCTACTTCCTGGTCAGAGAGCTCTTGCCAAAATCGGTAAGTAGCGCATTCTCTCTGGCTTAGCCTTGTTACATGATCAACTTCTCCGATCCAGCATTTGTTGAAAACCCTTATCCGGCTCTAAAGGAGCTGAGACAAGTTGGCAAACCTGTTTGGCACGAAGAAGTAGGAATGTTCCTAGCTGCTAGACACGTTGATGCGAATGCTGTTCTAAGAACTAAAACTCTAGGCAGAATCTTCACACCTAAAGAGCCAGAGAGTCAGTGGAATGAATTCAACTGGCTGCATTCAGATAGCCTCTTGGATTCAGAACCTCCAAAGCACACCAGACTCAGATCTCTAGTTGGTAAAGCTTTCTCTCGTTCAAGAATTGAAGCCCTTCGACCAGAGGTAGAGAGAATTGCGAACCTCCTGCTTGATGAGGCAGAGAACAAGCTTTCATCTAACGGATACTTTGACCTAATCGCTGATTATGCAGAGCCATTGCCTGTGAAGGTTATTGCCGCATTGCTTGGCTTCCCAGATGAGGATGAGCACCTACTTCGTCCTTGGTCTCAATCGATAGTAAAGATGTATGAAGTTAATCCATCTCTAGAAGCTCAAGCAGAGGCTCAACAAGCAGCTCACGAGTTTGCCGAATACGTCAGAGACTTGATGAACAAACGCAAAGCTCAACCAAGTTCAGATCTAATCAGTGAGCTAGCAACTGTTGAAGAAGCAGGCGAGAAGCTCAATGCCCAGGAACTAATCGCTACCTGTGTGCTGCTACTCAATGCAGGTCATGAGGCAAGTGTTAATGGATTTGGTAATGGCATGGTGGCTACCTTCGAAAGAGAAGACCAGCTTGAACTACTTCGCAAGAACCCAAGGGCAATTGCAGATACAGCCATCGAAGAATTCCTTCGCTTCGATGCACCTCTTCACCTATTTGAAAGAACAGCAACTGCCGATACTGAGATCGGCGGCGTAGTAGTCAAGACCGGTCAGAAGATCGCATCTCTACTCGGTTCTGCTAACCGAGATGAAGCAGTCTTTGACCGAGCAGATGAGCTTGACCTCACCAGGGAACAGAACCCTCACATAGGCTTTGGCATAGGCTTTGGTGCTGGTATTCACTTCTGCTTGGGAGCTCCATTATCGAGAATTGAGATGAGTGCCTCACTGCCCCTCCTTTTTGAGCGTTTTCCAGCACTTTCCCTCAAAGAAACCCCAAAAAGACGTCCTACTTTCGTGCTGAGAGGCTACGAAAGCATCCTTGTGGCCTAGAAACTAGCGGATTTTCAGGGGTAAATAGTCTGAGTTTTACCTGTATAACGAATAGATAAACACGACTCAAAAGGCGTATTTGAAAATAATTTGCAGGGGTAGCCTTGTAAAAGCACCAAAGTCGGGCCAAATTTTTTGCCCGATTAACTTATCGAAAGGCAATAAAAATGGGAGAAATTGGAGTACTTTCCTTCTCACTAAC
>JBEDLY010000068.1:0-5147 GCA_041171365.1 Actinomycetota bacterium
TGTTGTTGGGCAATGTCTAGCCCAACCTTAGAATTGAACAAATAAGGAGTTTCATTGGATTGCATTTTCTGCAAGATTACCTCGGGAGAAATCCCCGCAACGTTCGTCGCTGAATCAGAGCACGCGGTTGCCTTTAATGACATCAACCCAGCCCAACCTGTGCACGTTTTAGTTGTGCCTAAAGTGCACTTCAGAGATGTTGCAGAGCTAGCTGTGTCTAACACTGAGGTTTTGGCTGATCTAATTCAACTTGGAGTCAAGGTTGCAGAGCTAACTTCAACAGGTTCGTTCAGACTTCAGTTCAATACGGGCGTAGAAGCTGGACAGACTGTATTCCATGCTCACGGCCACATCACTAGCAGAACTCCGAGGTCCTAGTGTCTTTGGAACCTAAGGGTATGGATACCAAACTAGAGTTTTCAATCAATCTGCCTAATCTAATTTCTGTTTTTGGCACTGAGGATCAACTGCTCAAGTCAATCGAAGCGATTCATCCTGATGTCTCAGTTCTGGTTCGAGGAAATATTGTGAGTATTTCTGGCAAAGAACCGGATTGCTTTGCTGCAAAGAAGCTCATTGATGAAGCCATCAAACTAGTTGAGGTAGGTCATGAGATTGCGCCAGCAGATATCGCAAGATCAGCCAAGATGATTGACCAGCAGGTTTCTCCAGCTCAGATGTTGAGTCAGAGCATTATTTCTGCTCGTGGAAAAAACATCAGACCTAAAACTGTTAATCAAAAGAACTACGTAGACGCTATCGACCAGAACACAATTGTTTTTGGTATCGGTCCAGCTGGTACAGGTAAGACATACCTAGCGATGGCTAAAGCAGTTCAGGCTCTTCACCGCAAAGAAGTAAGTCGCATCATTCTGACTAGACCTGCTGTTGAAGCAGGGGAGCGTCTTGGATTCCTACCAGGAACCTTGAGCGACAAGATTGATCCTTATCTAAGACCATTGTTCGATGCTCTTCACGACATGATGGATCCTGAAACGGTACCTAAGTTGATGGCAACTGGAACTATTGAGGTCGCTCCACTTGCTTACATGCGTGGTCGCACCCTTAATGACTCATTCATCATTTTGGATGAAGCTCAGAACACTACACCTGAGCAAATGAAGATGTTCCTCACACGTCTTGGCTTCAACTCCAAGATGATAGTCACAGGAGATGTGACCCAGATTGACCTCCCAGGTGGAGCTTCTGGTTTAAAGGTCGCCAAGAACATACTCAGCGATGTTGAAGACATGGCTTTCTGTGTTCTTGACTCAACGGATGTGGTCAGACACTCACTAGTTGGAAAGATTGTTGACGCCTATTCAAAGTTTGAAGAGAAGCAGTCAAAGTCAAAAGGCTTGCCAGGTAAGAACCGATGAGCATTGAAATAGAAAACGAATCTGGAGTAGATGCTCCATTAGAGCACATTCTTGCTCTTGCTGAATTTGCATTAGGAAAGATGCACATCGATGCAGCAGCTGACATCGAAATCCTTCTTGTGAATGAAGTTGTAATGGAGGCCTACCACCTTGATTGGATGCAGGAGAGTGGCTCCACAGACGTTCTCTCTCAGCCAATTGATGGGCTTAGACCAGGCAAGCCAAGTGAGAAGACACCGGCCGGTCATCTTGGAATGATCGTTTTATGCCCTCAGGTTGCAGCTCGTCAGGCTGTAGTTGCCAAGCATTCTGAGCTTCAAGAGACACTTATCCTTATTGCCCATTCAATTCTTCATCTCTTGGGTTACGACCACGCTGAGAAGCAGGATGAGATTGAAATGTTCGCACTGCAATCTGAGATCGTCTCTGAATATCTAGATAGCGTTGGTGCCTAGGTGCTGTTTCTAGCCATCTCAATAGCTCTGATTCTTGCCGTTTGTGCCTATTTGCTAGCGATTGCTGAAACTGCAATCAGGCTAAACGATGAAGATAGCCGATCAACTGACGGCATTGCGTTTGCTCGACTGGTATTCGTTGGTCTATTTGGAATAGTTGTTAGCCAGTCATTCACTCCAGGGAGATTCGCTTGGTGGATTGTCGCCATACTGTCAGTTCTGATTGTCATTGGTTTAGTCTTCACACTCCAATTGGTGGGTAGGGGTATTGGAAAGAGCGCTTTTGGCCTAAGAGTTCTGAAGTTTCTTGCTCCAGTAATCAAGTCCATAAACATTCTTTTCACTCCGATGAGCCTTCCAACCGAAGAAACTGAGGAGTTTGAAGCTGAACTGATTGAATCCGTTGAAGAGCTTTCAGAAACGATTTCTCGCGAAATCATGGTGCCAAGAATTGACATGGCCACAGTCAAAGAAGATCAGACTCTCGATGAGTCAATGACTGTTTTCTTTAGACACGGATTTTCACGCCTACCTGTAATTGGTAAGAACCTTGATGACATCAAGGGTGTTCTTTACATCAAGGATGTTGCAAGACTTATTCATGAGAACCCAACTAAAGCAGCAAGCGTTACCGCTATTGATCTAGCTCGTAAAGCAATCTTCGTTCCAGAGAGCAAGCCTGTTGATGACCTCCTTCAAGACATGCAGAGATCTTCCACACACATCGCACTAATCGTTGATGAGTACGGCGGGGTAGCAGGACTTGCAACTATGGAAGACGTCATTGAGGAAATCGTTGGAAACATCAGCGATGAGTTTGATAACGATCTACCAGATATTGAAGAGCTTGACGACGGTTGGGTAAGAGTCAGCGCGAAGCTTCCACTATTCGAACTCGGTGAGCACTTCGATCTTGAACTTGAAGATGAAGATGTTGACAGTGTTGGTGGATTACTTGCTAAACAGCTTGGTCGCCTACCTGGTCGAGCAGACAAGATCGAGTTCTCTGGTTTAGAGATTAGAGTTGAACGCATTGAAGGTCGTCGTAAGAGAATTATTACCGCTCAGGTGCGAATGACCGAAGAATTGATTTCATCAAGAGCAGCATTAGAAGAAGAGAACGAATGAGTGAATTTAGATCCGGTTTCGTTTCCTTCGTAGGGAGACCTAACGTAGGTAAATCAACCCTTACTAACGCTCTAGTTGGTGAGAAGATCGCTATCACTTCCTCTAAGCCACAAACCACCAGACGTGCCATCAGGGGCATCGTTAACACTCCTGATGCACAGATCATCCTTGTTGACACACCAGGGCTTCACAGACCAAGAACCCTGCTCGGTCAAAGACTCAACAACCTAGTTGAAAACACTCTCGGTCAAGTTGATGTAATCGGATTCTGCGTTCCTGCTAACGAGAAGATCGGTCCTGGAGATAACTTCATCAATGAGCAGGTAGGCGAGTATCGCCGTGCAAAGTTCGTGGCACTAGTTACTAAGAGCGAAACAGTTAGCCGAGACGCTTTAGCTCAGCAGCTAGTGGCTATTAGCCAGCTTCGTAACTGGGATGCAGTTATTCCAGTTAGTGCTGTCTCTGGTGAGCAACTGGATGAATTGAAGCAAGTTCTAGGCTCTTTGTTGCCTAAATCCAAGGCTTTGTATCCAACCGACATGGCCACAGAGGAATCTCTAGAAGATCGCGTCTGTGAACTAATCAGAGAGGCATCCCTTGAAGGTTCTCGGGAAGAGCTTCCTCACTCACTGGCTGTAACCATCGATGAAATGGGCCCTCGCAAGGATTCCAACATCTTTGACATCCACGCCAATCTATGGGTCGAGAGAGACAGTCAGAAAGCCATCATCATCGGTAAAGGCGGCTCAAGGCTGAAGCAAATCGGTATGGAAGCCAGAGCTGAGATCGAAAAGCTTGTTGGAACCAAGGTAATGCTCAAGATTCACGTCAAAGTAGCCCCTGATTGGCAAAGAGATCCGAAACAATTGGGTCGCCTAGGTATGTAGGGCTGTGTTAGCCTAAGTTCATGTTCGCGATTCTCCTGCTTAGTTACCGCGGCGAGGCCTAATTCCGGCCCTCCCCGTCGCGGAGTTACAAGCATGACCGGAACCCCCAACTATCAATCTGTTGATTGCCAAAGATGGCAAAAGACCTTGGGTTTCTAGGAGAGACCATGAAGAACAATCAAAAACCATCACCAATGCCGATACACAAGTATCGTCCGTTCCACGAGCAGATAGCCGTTGAACTAGAAGACCGTACCTGGCCTACTAAGCGCATAACCGAGGCTCCACTTTGGTGTGCAGTGGACTTGAGAGACGGCAACCAAGCTCTTATTGACCCTATGAGCCCTGAACGCAAGATGAAGATGTTCAAGCTGCTAGTTCAAATGGGCTACAAGGAGATTGAAGTTGGTTTCCCTTCAGCCAGCCAAACAGATTTCGATTTTGTTAGAGAACTCATTGAAGGTGGACACATCCCTGAGGATGTGACCATCCAGGTCCTTACCCAAGCAAGAGATCACCTGATCGAAAGAACCTATGAGTCAATCAATGGAGTACACCGAGCAATTGTTCATTTGTACAACTCAACATCTGTATTGCAGAGAAGAGTGGTTTTCAATGCTGACAAGCAAGGTGTAATTGACATCGCGCTCGCGGGAGCTCGTAAGTGTAAAGAGATGGAAGCAACTGTTCCAGGCACAGTAGTTCACTATGAATACTCTCCAGAGTCATACACCGGAACTGAACTTGAATTTGCACTAGAGGTTTGCAACGCCGTTATTGCCGCCTTTGAGCCAACTCCTGATCACAAGATGATTATCAATCTGCCAGCAACAGTTGAAATGGCAACTCCAAACGTATATGCAGATTCAATTGAGTGGATGTCTAGAAACATAGACAGAAGAGATTCAGTCCTAATCAGTTTGCACCCACACAACGACAGAGGAACTGCAGTAGCTGCTGCAGAACTTGGTTACATGGCTGGTGCAGATCGTATTGAAGGTTGTCTCTTCGGTAATGGTGAGAGAACTGGAAACGTAGATTTAATCACCTTGGGTCTAAACCTATTTAGCCAAGGTATTGATCCACACATCGACTTCTCTAATCTTGATGAAATCAAGAGAACGGTTGAATACTGTAACCAACTTAGAGTTCCTGAGCGAGCCCCTTACGGTGGAGACCTTGTCTACACTGCATTCTCTGGTTCACACCAAGATGCAATCAAGAAGGGCTTCGAGAGAATGGCAGCTGATGCTGCTTCTCAAGGAGTAGACCAAGAGTCACTTGAGTGGGCTGTTCCT
>JBEDLY010000069.1:0-7854 GCA_041171365.1 Actinomycetota bacterium
TGCCCTAGGTGCGCAGTTCACTTACTCGGAGTAACAGATGGCTAAGAAGAGTGCTGAATCTGTCAAGATGCCTGAACTTCGTCCAGGAGTTGAGCGTACTTGGCAAATGTTCTTGCTGGCCTGGTTTCTAAGACCAGCAGTTGCGCTGCTATTCAGGATCAAAGTAAAAGGCACAGAAAACCTTCCTAAAACTGGAGGTTATGTTCTTGCAGGGAATCACGTAACTACTTTGGATGCGGTTGCAGTTGCCTACATGATGTTCTTCCAACTCAAGCGTGCTCCGCACTTCCTAGCTAAAGAAGGTCTGTTCAGAACACCTCTGATTGGGCCTATCCTTTTGGCATGTGGTCAGATTCCTGTCTTCAGAACCGGTCGTGCCAACAAAGACCCTATGGAATCTGCTTACAAAGTGCTTAGATCAGGGCACTGCATCGGTATCTTCCCTGAAGGCTCTCTAACCAGAGATCCAGACCAGTGGCCAATGAGAGCTAGAACTGGAGCTATTCGTTTGGCTCTAGAAACAGGTGTTCCTATCGTTCCTCTAGGTCAGTGGGGAACCGAGAAGGTTATGGAGACTTACTCTTCAAAGATCAGACCTAAGCCTTGGCACAAGGTAAACATGATTATTGGTAAACCAATCGACATGTCTGGCTACAAGGACAAGAAGATGAGCGTTGACGAGTTGGTAGAACTTAGCGATGAGGTCATGGTGGAAATCACGAAGCTTGTCGAAGAACTACGTGGCGAAAAAGCTCCACCAAAGAGATTCGTTCCTTCAGAGCATGGTCTACCAGAGCACGGAAACTACAAGAAGTTCCTAATCTTGAAAGCTGAAAACGATAGACGAGCAGCTGCTGGATTAGAACCACTTCCGGCTCACGCAAAGGTCAGTAGAGGCAAGGTTGTTGTGAAGAAAGTAAAGGGCAAGTAGTTATGGCTCGTATAGCAGTTATTGGAGCTGGTTCCTGGGGAACCACATTCGCCAAGGTCTTGGTTGATGCAGGTAACGATGTGATGCTTTGGTCTCGTAGAGAAGAGCTAACCGAAGAAATCAACAGCACTCACCGCAACGGTGACTACATGCCAGGCATCAACTTACCTGAGGAACTTGTAGCATCTTCAAACATTGAAGAAGTACTAAAAGGTGCAGAACAGGTTTATGTTGCAGTTCCATCTCAAAGTCTTCGCAGCAACCTGGAGGAGTGGGGCAAGTTCATCGAAGAAGGTGCAATTGTTGTCTCACTTATGAAAGGTGTTGAGCAGGGCTCATCTCTTCGCATGAGCGAGGTAATTGCTGAAGTCTTGAAGATTGATGAAGATCTAATCTGTGTAGTTTCTGGACCAAACCTTTCTCTTGAAATTGCAAGTGAACAGCCAGCTGCTTGTGTAGCTGCCTGTACATCACAAGAGAGTGCGGCAAAGGTTGCAGCTGCGTCAACAAACTCTTACTTCACAACCTTTACTAACAAGGATGTTATTGGTACGGAATTTGGTGGAATTCTGAAGAACCTGATTGCTGTTGCTATCGGTATCGTCAACGGTGTTGGTTATGGTCAGAACACCAAGGCTTCGATTATGACTAGAGGCCTAGCTGAGATTTCTAGATTTGCAGTTGCTCATGGGGCTAAGCGAAAGACCATGGTAGGGCTAGCCGGCCTTGGAGATCTAATTGCTACCTCAGAGTCTCCTTTGTCTAGAAACCACAAAGCAGGAGAGATGCTCGGTAAGGGCTATTCAAAGCGTGAAGTTCTAAAGCGTTTGTCTCAAACTGCTGAAGGTCTAACATCTGTAGCTCCGATTCTTCGTCTTGCTGCTCTCAAAGAAGTGAAGATGCCAATTGTCGAGCAGGTTCAACTGGTAATTGAAGGCAAGATGAGCCCTAAGGACATTGGTCCTTCGTTGACTAGTGGCAATGATGCACCTGAGGCTGAGTAATGGCTAAGCAAAGAGTTGTAGTTCTGTTTGGTGGAGCATCAAGTGAGCACTCTATTTCTTGTGCAACAGCAGGTGGAGTTCTATCAGCTATAGATAGGGACAAGTATGAAGTTATCCCTGTTGGCATCACTCGTGATGGCATATTTGTTCCAGCAGTTGATGATTCGTCTAAGTGGACACTCACTGAAGGCGAACTACCAGTAGTTGAGTTTGAGGGTAAGACTGTGATCTGGCCTACTGGTTCTTCTAAAGAGCTTAAGGTTCAAGACTCAAACGGATCACTAAGTTCTCTTGGCGATGTAGATGTTGTATTCCCAGTTCTTCACGGACCTAATGGTGAAGATGGCACCATGCAGGGATTCCTTGAACTACATAATCTTCCTTATGTTGGTAACGGTGTCTTCGCTAGTGCCGCGGGTATGGATAAAGAATTCTCCAAGGCATTGTTTATAGCGGCAGGTCTTCCAGTCACACCACATGTTGTGATTACCGAAGAGGGCTGGCTAGCCGACCCTGAATCTACTTTGGAAAAGGTTAGAAACCTGGGTTCACTTCCATTGTTTGTAAAGCCAGCTAGAGCAGGTTCTTCAATTGGAGTTTCAAAAGTTAAGGACATGGCTGACTTTGCTAAAGCTCTTGAGGTTGCTTTCGCCGAAGACAGCAAAGTAACTGTTGAAAAAGGTTTAGTCGGTAGAGAAGTTGAATGTGCTGTGCTTTCAAGACTTGGTGGTGGAGCACCTCGAGTATCTGTAGCCGGTGAAATTGTAATTCGCGCAGGTGAGTTCTATGACTTTGAGGCAAAGTACCGTGATGCTGATGCAGCAGAACTTATCTGCCCAGCAGATCTAACTGAAGATGAACTTCATGAACTTCAAACATTAGCTAGAAGAGCTTTCAACGCTCTTGGTTGTTTTGGTCTAAATCTCGATGTATCCAAAGTGTTGGCAGGCGTCTGGGGTTTCTTACCCAGAGCTAATTGATAACTTGATTCAGTTAGCTTTCGAGCGTAACTAGTTCAAACAGCCCTTGGTTTGCTTGGTGAACTGAACTGCTTGCCCTAGATCCTCAAGCACATTTGCTCCTGAAGACTTGGTTGAATCAATCGTCACAGCGGTTGCTGGAGTTCTACCAAAACTAATGAACGTGTAATTAGGCTTATCTGATTCATCGACTATCCAGTCAACATCTCCTGCTGTAATGCAAGGAAGTGTGCTCACCATTACTGGTTCCAGTCCACAGGTCAGTGTGATGGCTACAGGCGAACCCCAAGCAGCAGTTGACTGGGAGTTAGTGGTTCTCTTTACCTGACCGTCGGTCTCGCTAGGTAGCCTCACAATAACCTCGGCGCAACCTGGGTCATTAGCTAGTGGGGCAGGGGACATAACCACTGTTGTGGTGCAGCCAGTGAGCACTAGAGGCAGGGCTAATGCCAAAATTCGCAAAATCTTCATCAATAACAGGCTACCTTTGAAACGTGGAGCAAAATAACACCTTGGCAAATCTGGGCGAGAGCGAGTCGCTTTCTCGCACCATCGGCAAGCTCATTTCCGGTGAATACGCAATTGTTGGTCCTGGCGATGATGCTGCGGTTGTAGCAAGTAGCGATGGAAGATTTGTTGTCACAACAGACACCATGATTGAAGGACATGACTTCAAACTGGAATGGTCATCAGGCTTTGACCTTGGTTTCAAAGCAATTGCTTCTAATGTTGCCGATGTTGCAGCCATGGGAGCTAAACCAACTGCTCTAGTAGTAGCCATTGCATTACCTGGACACACTCAGATCTCTTGGCTTGAAGAATTTGCAGCTGGACTAAACGCAGGACTTACGCAACTAGCACCTGGTGCATCTGTTGTTGGCGGGGATCTGGCAAGTGCTGATCAAGTATTCATTTCCGTTACCGCTCACGGTGATCTAGAAGGATTAGAACCTGTATTGAGAAGTGGGGCTAGGCCAGGAGACATCTTGGCGGTAGCTGGAACCCTAGGTAAAGCAGCAGCAGGTCTAGCTCTACTTGAATCAGAAATAGCTGATGCTAAGAATGCTTTTGATGAACTAGTTTCTATTCAACTAAGACCAACGCCACCAATTACTGCAGGAGTGTTAGCCAACAAGGCTGGAGCAACAGCGATGCTTGATGTTTCAGATGGTCTTGCTAAAGATGCTTCAAGAATTGCAAAGGCATCAAATGTCACAGTTCAGATTGATAAGTCAGCTCTACTTGGTTTTGAAGCAGTCCTAGAACTAGCTGCCTTGAGATTAGAAGTAACACCTGAGAACTGGGTGCTCTTCGGCGGAGAAGACCACTCTCTTCTTGCGAGCTTCCCAGAAGGTTCCACCATCCCTAAAGAATTCAAACCAATTGGTCGCATACTTGCAGCAAGCGATGTGTTGCTTCTACTTGACGATTTAGAACTTCAAGCAAATGGATGGGATTCGATTCGTGGCTAAATTAACCGTTACCAAAGACACACTTCAGATTGAGCTTGGCTTTTGGGAGAGACTCGGGTCTATTTCTCGAGACTCTTCAATCAAGCTTTCTGATATTGCTGGGGTCGAAGCCGTGGAGAAAGTCACGCTGGATATCTTTGGGTATCGAGTGGTGGGAACTGCTCTACCTAAGGTTGTGCTTCTTGGACACTTCCGTAAGTCAAAGAAACGAATGATGGTTTATTGGACTAGGGGACAGCAGGCTCTGATACTTGATCTAAAGAACGGGCCTTTCCAAAGAATGATTATTGGCTGCGATAACGCTAAAGCTTTAGCTAAGGAACTAACTACCGGTGTGTAGCGCTGCGTTCAGGGTTATCCCTGAACCAGTTCTAGGTAGTACTTCCACTCTTCCGTTTAGAGAGTTTCTTCTGAAGAGAAGATTCGGTTGACCACTTAGCTCAACAGCTTTTGCAGTTCTTTCATCTGAACCATCAATGATGGTGACCTTAGTTCCTGCAGTTACATACAAACCTGCTTCAACTACAGAGTCATCTCCAATGGAGATACCGATTCCAGCGTTAGCTCCTAGAAGAGCTCTTTCACCGATCTGAACTTTTTCTCTTCCGCCACCGGATAGGGTTCCCATGATTGAAGCTCCACCACCAATGTCAGATCCATTACCAACAACAACTCCTTGAGAGACTCTTCCCTCAATCATTGCTATTCCAAGGGTTCCAGCGTTGAAGTTCACGAAACCTTCGTGCATGATTGTGGTTCCTGGTGATAGATGAGCACCAAGTCTTACTCGGTTGGTGTCTGCAATACGAACACCCTTAGGAACTACATAATCAACAAGTCTTGGGAACTTGTCTACAGAGTGAACTGTGATGCCACTTCTTGAAAGTGTTGGCAAGAGCTTCTCGTAGTCAGAAACTGCAATCGGACCAATTGATGAGAAGGCAACAATTGGCAAGTGAGCCATAAGGTTCTCTAGGTTGATTGTGTTTGGTTTGACTAGAAGGTGAGAGAGCAGGTGAAGTCTTAGATAGGCATCTGGAGTTGATGAAACTGGGGCGTTTAGATCAATCTCAGTTCTAACCGCTTTTACTTCGACGTTACGTCTGGCATCTTTACCAATGAGAGCATCAAAGTTCTTGTCCATGAGGTAAACCTCATCGCCTGTTGGAGCTGGTCCAAGTTGAGGCTTTGGATAGTAGGTATCCAAGATGGTGCCATCTGCAGAAATAGTGGCAAGGCCCATGCCCCAGGCATTTGTAGGTGCGTCTAAATTATTCATCCCTACAAGGTTACAAGTAGGCTCGTAAGGTGAGTGTAAATCTTGATCTAAAAAGTGATGTTGTTGAGCTGACCAAAGTCATCTGCGACATCGAATCTGTCTCGGGCAATGAGAAGGAACTGGCTGACGCCATCGAGTCTGCTCTCAAGGAATACAGCCATCTAGAGGTTATCCGCGACGCTGATGCTGTTATTGCTAGAACAAACCTAGGCAGAGACAAGAGAGTAGTTATCGCCGGACACATCGACACAGTCCCAGTAGCAGATAACCTACCTACCAAGCTCATCAATCTTGAAAGATCCCATGTTCTATGGGGTAGGGGAACAGTAGACATGAAGGCAGGCGTGGCTGTTCAGTTGAAGCTTGCCGCAACACTTGTATCTCCTAATGTGGATGTCACCTGGGTCTTCTACGACCATGAAGAAGTTGACTCAGCACTAAATGGTCTAGGCCGTATTGCACGAAACAGACCAGAACTACTGGAGAGCAGCTTTGCTGTTCTATGTGAACCAAGTAATGCCAGAGTCGAAGGTGGTTGCAATGGAACACTTCGAGCTATTATCAAGCTTTCTGGAGTGAAGGCTCACTCTGCTCGTCCTTGGATGGGGGAGAATGCCCTTCATAAGGCAGCTGTGCCATTGGCAATCTTGGCTAACTATGTTCCTCAAGAGGTTGAAGTCGATGGTCTTGTTTACAGAGAGAGCTTGAATGCCGTTCTAATGAACTCAGGAATAGCAGCCAATGTGATCCCTGACGAAGCTCTAATTACTGTGAACTACAGATTTGCTCCAAGTAAATCTAGTGCCGAAGCAGAAGCTCACCTTAGAAGGCTATTTATCGGGTATGACCTTGAGGTAACCGACTTCGCTGATGGAGCTAGACCTGGGCTAGATCTACCTGAGGCAGCTGCTTTTGTGGCTGCTACTGGGACAGTTCCTTTCCCGAAGTATGGCTGGACTGATGTGGCTAGATTCAGTGCCCTTGGCATTCCAGCGGTGAATTTCGGTCCTGGAGACCCTAATAAGGCCCATGCTGACGATGAAGCAGTGGAGATTGACCAGATTTACGCTTGTGAGAAAGCGCTCTCAGATTGGCTTTCAGCCTAAAAAGTAATCAAATGGATACCTGAGGATTGTGAACAGGCCCTAAATCAGCCCCTAAAGCGTGGTTTAATAGAAGTTCCAAGTATCAAGGAGTCTCTAATGGCAGCAATGAAGCCACGTACCGGTGACGGTCCAATGGAAGCCGAGCGCGAAGCTCGCGGATTAATAGTTTTGCGTATTCCACTTGAAGGTGGCGGTCGTCTAGTTATTTCAGTAAATGATGACGAAGTAGATCAGCTGAAGAAGGTTCTTGCGGGAATCAAGAAGCGCTAAATAGATTTTTAGATTAGACCACCTGAGTAATCAGGTGGTTTTTCTTTACTATTTTTTGCTGGCTATTAGTAGGCCATCACCAATGGTGCTCAGAGCAGTTCTGAATAGTCCACTTGAGTTTATGAAATCTAGTACGGTTCTGTATTCCTCTGTGTTGTCATCTCTGAGAACTTCGTCAGGAACTCTGTCTCTCCATAGAGCATGCGGGATAGCTAAGATTCCACCAACTCTAAGTAAGCGAAGACTCTCCTTGACTTGATTTAGTAGTGACTCGATATCGCCATCCAATAAAACTAGGTCATAGGCTTCATCGGCTAGGTTCACTAGAACCTCGCTGGACTTGCCATTGATCATTCGAAGTCTGGAATTAGGAATGCCTGCTTGTTCGAAGGCAAGCTTGGCTAAATCTTGATGCTGGGATTCAGTATCGATGGTCGCCAGAATAGAGTTGCTGCTTGCTGATTGCAGCCAGAGACCTGAAACTCCCGCTCCGGTACCAACTTCAACAATTGCCTTGGCGTTAGTACTTGCTACCAATACAGCCAACGCTGAGCCAACAGATGGGGTAATGGACTCAATGCCCATCTCGTTTGCTCTGGCTCGGGCACGGGCAATTACATCGGGTTCCTGGTGGAAGTCCTCGGTGTATTTCCAGCTAGATATCTTGTCAATCATGGTCTAACAAGAGCATATCTATGGTTTGGCTTTCTAGATGGTAGGCGAGCAGGTAACCTAAAAGGGTGTTTGGACTAAGTAGCGAAAAGATAATGATCTTGCTGGTGCTAGCCCTATTCATTTTGGGGCCAGAGCGC
>JBEDLY010000070.1:0-6533 GCA_041171365.1 Actinomycetota bacterium
GACCTAAGAGAAGAACTAACTCTTGCTAAAGGTGAAGCGGGCACAGGCATCAGCATCTATGTTCATGGAGATTCAATCCCTGAGGCACACATCAATGCTGTGCCAACCGATCACAGCAACCTAGTTCACAAGACTGCAGTTCTCTTTGCTCAGAAGCTAGGCAAAGCTACCCCAGATCTACAAATAGATATCCACAAGAGAATTCCAGTTGCCGGAGGTATGGCAGGAGGATCTGCTGATGCCGCGGCAATGCTTGTTGCCATGAACGAGTTCATGCACCAAGAGCATGGCACCGAAAAGCTTTCAATCGAAGAACTAGCAGTTATTGGAGCAGAACTTGGTTCAGATGTTCCTTTCTGCCTTTATGGGGGTCTGGCTATCGGCACAGGTAGAGGAGAGGTTATTACCCCTCTAGAAGGTTTATCTTTTGAAACCAACTGGCTGCTATGTGCCAGTAGTAAGGGTCTTTCAACCCCAACAGTCTTTGCTGCCTTTGATGAACTAGATACTGAAACCCAGTTCACGGACCTGGCTGAACTTTCTAAGACCTCTACGGCCACTGAACTAGGTTCCAGAATGACCAATGACTTAGAGCAGGCAGCCTTCTCGCTGATGCCTAGCCTTAGCCAACAGGTTAGAGAGCTAGAGGAACTAGGGGCCATTAGGGCAATGGTCTCTGGATCTGGGCCTACTATTGCTGCCCTATTTGAATCTGAGGCCAAGGCCAATGAGGTTTCTAAGGCACTGAATTCGCAAGGGGTTGTCGCCCTTACGGCCAAGGGTGGAGCCCAAGGCGCAAGACTAGATGGCTAACTAAAGAAAAAAGAGCCCTAACTTCTGGCAGACTAGGGGTGTGTTAATCGTTTCGACGGTTCACAATGCTCCCTAGTGTAACGGCAGCACGGCACCCTTTGGAGGTGTTCGGTCCAGGTTCGAATCCTGGGGGAGCAGCAACAAAAGCACAATTAGGAGGTTAGATGAGCGAACAGCACTTAGCCGTAATCGTGCTAGCCGCTGGTGAAGGCACCAGAATGCGCTCCTCTACTCCTAAAGTTCTTCACGAGATCTCAGGCCTACCAATGTTGGGCCATGCCCTAGCAACAGCTACTGCTCTGGGTGCTCAAAAAGTCATTCCTGTCATCAGACATGAAAGAGAAAGACTTGAGCAATACATCAACTCTTTCTACCCAAATGCCCACATCGTTCACCAGGATGAGATTCCGTTCACCAGGATGAGATTCAAGGCACTGGTCGTGCTGTTGAATGTGGTCTAGATGCTCTACCAGCTGATTTCTCTGGTGCTGTTGTTGTAACAAGCGGAGATGTTCCGCTTCTAGATGTTCAGACCATCGAGTCAATGCTTGAAGTTCACCTAGCAACAGGCGCTGGAGCGACACTACTAACTGCCTCTTTCTCAGACCCAACCGGCTATGGCCGAATTGTTAGAGATGAAGCTGGTTCTTTCAGTGCAATCGTTGAAGAAAAAGATGCAAATGCTGATCAGCGTGCCATCACTGAAGTAAACGCAGGCGTTTATGTGTTTGCTTCCAACTCTTGAAAAAGGCTCTAGGTTCAGTCGGAACACACAATGCGTCGGGAGAGAAGTACCTTACCGATGCGGCAGTTGAAATCCTGAAATCAGGAAGTTCTGTTCACGCTCTAGAAGTTGTTGACAACTGGCTTGTTGCTGGAGTGAACAACAGAGTCCAGATGCAGCAGGTTAGCTCTGAACTAAACAGAAGAATCTGCGAAGGCTGGATGTTGGCTGGTGTAACTATTACTCACCCTGAATCTACTTTTATTGATATCACTGCTGTCTTGGCAGAAGATGTCACTATCTTGCCTGGCACTCACCTAAAGGGAATTACAACTGTTGGTAGAGGTTCAACTATTGGACCAGAGGTAGTAGTTACCGATACACGTATTGGTTCAAATGTTTCCATCACTAAATCTCAGATTTCTGGTTCTGTCATCGACGATGAAGCAACAGTTGGTCCATTCAGCTACCTAAGACCTGGCACACACCTAGGTGCTGGTGGCAAGATCGGCACCTTCGTTGAAACTAAGAATGCTGTCATTGGTGCAGGTTCAAAGATTCCTCACCTAAGTTATGTTGGCGATGCAACCATCGGTGAACACACCAACATTGGTGCAGGCACCATCTTTGCTAACTACGACGGTGTTTCAAAGCACCACACAACTATTGGTTCTCACGTGAGATCCGGTTCACACAACGTCTTCGTAGCTCCTATCACCATTGGTGATGGAGCTTACACAGCAGCAGGAACAGTAGTCCGCAAGGACGTTGAACCTGGTGCTCTTGCCATGAACATTGCCCCACAACGTAATCTTGCAGAGTGGGTAATAGCTAAACGACCAAACACAGCATCAGCAGATGCTGCTAAAAAAGCAACCGAGTAACTAGGAAACGAGAGAAGCAAATGCCAACTAAAGCAACCGGAGAAAAGCGTTTACTCTTGGCAAGCGGAAGAGCACACCCTGAGCTAGCTCAGGAGATTGCAACACTTCTTGACACTCCAATCGTTCCAACTACTGCCTATGACTTTGCTAACGGTGAAATCTTTGTTCGCTTCGATGAGAGCGTGCGTGGTGTTGATGCTTTCGTAATCCAGTCTCACTCAGCTCCAATCAATGACCAGTTGATGGAACAGTTGATCATGATTGATGCTCTAAAGCGCGCAAGCGCTAAGCGAATCACTGTTGTTTCTCCTTTCTTCCCTTACGCAAGACAAGACAAGAAGCACAAGGGACGTGAGCCTATCTCTGCTCGTCTAGTAGCAGACCTATATAAGGCTGCTGGAGCAGACCGTCTAATGTCTGTTGACCTACACTCACCACAGATTCAAGGTTTCTTTGATGGACCAGTAGATCACCTATGGGCTCTTCCTCTTCTAGCTGACTATGTGAAGGAAACCTTTGGTGGAGACAACCTAACCGTTGTTTCTCCTGACTCAGGTCGTGTTCGTGTTGCAGACATCTGGGCTGACCGCCTAGGAGCACCTCTAGCCATCATTCACAAGAGACGTGACCCGAACAAGCCAAACCAGGTTCAGGTAAACGAACTTGTTGGTGAAGTAGAAGGCCGTATCTGTCTTCTAGTTGACGACATGATTGATACCGCTGGCACCATCGTGGCAGCAGCTAAGGCTCTTAGAGATAACGGTGCAGGTCGAATCATTGTTGCCTCAACTCACGCTGTATTCAGCGATCCTGCGGTTGAGAGACTCTCTGGGGCAGATGTTGACAATGTCATTGTTACCAACACCTTGCCTATTGACCCTTCAAAGCATTTCGACAAGCTAACTGTGCTGTCTATTGCCCCGCTTATTGCTAGAGCTATCTCATCTGTATTCAACGATGACAGCGTTACTAGCCTGTTTGATGGCCACGTCTAAACCAGCAAAACAGTTATCTTTAGCGGGGGCTGTTGCAATTGGTATGGCCTCAATGCTTGGGGCTGGAGTTTTCTTCGTTTGGTCAAGTGCTTGGGATCTCTCACACGGGAAAATATTCATAGCGTTATTGCTGGCAGCCTTAGTTGCATCTCTGAACGCAGCTTCTGTTTATCAATTAGCTAGCAATGTTTCTAGGGCAGGTGGAGTGTATGCGTATTCTCGCGTTTACCTGCCTCAAGGATTTAGCTTTATAGCTGGCTTTGCTTTTGTCTTTGGCAAAATCGCATCTATTGCAGCAATTGCCTTGATCATCCAAACCTATTTACTTCCCGGATCTCACATTGCAACAATTGCAGTTCTAGCCATGACTTTTCTAAATCTCTTTGGTATCAATAGAACAGCTCGATTGGCCATGGTGATTGCCGTTATCACGGTTTCCTTTCTTGTCTTTAGCATCACAATAGGCTTCAGCAACGGGTTCAGTGTTTCTGCATTCAATCCAGGCATGCTCTTGCCTTCCGGAGAGCTATCTACTCTTTCCGCAGCATCGCTCATTTTCTTCGCTTTCGCAGGCTACGCCAGAGTAGCTACCCTCGGCGACGAGGTGAAAGATCCTAAGAAGAACATTCCAAGGGCAATCGTGATTTCTTTAGTTGCGGTGTTAGTCATCTATCTCTTGATAACCCTTGTAATAGTGGGAGTGATTAACACTGGCAATGAACCCATGCCCGATGCCGTATTTGAGAGACTGTTATTTGTAAGTGCGCCATGGTTCAACCCGGTATTTATAGATTTCGTTGTTGTCCTAGCATCACTAGGTTCAATACTTGCTTTGCTAGCTGGGGTCTCAAGAACAGCTGCCACCATGGCAGAAGACAGAGAATTGCCGAGTCTGTTTGCAAAGAGAAATAGTTTTGGCGCTCCTTGGCTTGCTGAAGCCTTGATAGCAATTGGTGCGGTTGTGCTCATTGAGACCCGTGAATACACCACCTGGGTCATAGCTTTTTCTAGTTTCAGCGTTCTGCTCTACTACGCAATTGGGCATATCAGCGTTCTAGCTCAACCTAAAAATGAGAGAAGACAGCCTAGATTCCTAGCCATAATCGGCTTTGTTCTATGTCTAGTTTTGATCCTGAACGTGCCAGGCCCTGCTGTTCTAGTTTCAACAGCCATTCTGATGCTTGCATTCGGGGTTAGAGCCGCCTTGCAGGCAATAGCCAAAGCCAAGTAGACTTCTACAGAAACAACGGCGAGGGTTACAAATCGTAACCGTAATCGACGGGGTCAAGGCTTTAGGGCCAGGGTTCCTCGCGTAACACGCTTGAGTTGAACACCTAAATGAAATGGAATAACTCATGTCAGAAAACAAATTAGTAGGCGAATTCCGCACCACCTTTGGTAAGGGATCAGCACGTAAGTCAAGAGCAGCCGGAAGAACTCCTGCAGTTATCTACGGTCACGGCTCAGAGCCACGTCACATCACTCTTCCTGCTCACGAGATCGCACTTGTGCTTCGTCACAAGAACGCAATCATCGAGCTAGAGCTAAACGGCAAGAAGGAAACTGTTCTAGTAAAGAGCGCATCTAAGGATGTTGTTACTCAGATCATCGAACACGTTGACCTTGTTGAAATCGTCAAGGGTGAAAGAGTTCACGTTGAAGTTCCAGTACACGTTGTTGGAGAGTCACAGTCAGGAACTGTTATCGATCTAGAGCACAAGACTGTGAAGCTAGAAGTAGATGCAACTACCATCCCTGAGTACGTTGAAGTTGTCTTCAACAAAGAAGGTATTGGCTTCCACGTAACAGCGAAGGACATTGTCCTTCCAGCTGGAGCAAAGCTTGACTTTGCACCAGATGAGCTAATCGCATCTGTTGTTGGTACCGGTGCTGGTGCATCTGAAGAAGCAGAAGCAGCTCCTGCTGCTGAAGCTCCAAAGGCAGAGTAGTCATCTCTACGAAGACTTATCTAATAGTCGGGCTCGGTAACCCCGGGCCCGACTATTCTCACAACCGGCATAACGTCGGTCAGATGGTCTTAGACGTTCTTGCTAAAAGAACAAATGCAACATTCAAACAACACAAAGCCCATGCCCTTGTGGCCGAAGGCAAACTAGGTGTTGGCTTTGATGCACCAAAGATAGTTCTAGCTAAATCTCTTGGCTACATGAACACCTCGGGTGGACCGGTAGCCAACCTTCTAAAGTTCTATGACCTAAAGCCAGAGAACCTTATTGTTATTCACGATGAATTAGACATAGATGCCCAGACACTGAAGATCAAGTTCTCCGGTGGTCACGGTGGTCATAACGGTCTTAGAGACATCATCAGTGCTGTTGGTAATGACTACATCAGAGTAAGAGTGGGTATCGGCAGACCGCCAGGACGCATGGATGCTGCTGACTATGTGCTTAGAGACTTCAACTCAACTGAAAAAGAAGAACTACCAACAACCCTTGAGTTAGCTGCTGACATTGTTGAGGCAATTGCGACTATTGGCTTGGCTGAAGCCCAGCAGAAATACAACTAACCAAATCAACTTAGAATATCCCCATGGACGCGATAAAAGTTTCTGAGGGGTGCTCGCGTCTTGTTGCCCGAATTTCGGATGCCTACCCCTTCGTCCAAGTCTCAAAAGGCTTATCAAATAAGCGTTTAGAGGTAGTTGCACCTCCCGGAGCCCAACCATGGATATTGAGTTCAATAGCTGATCTACGCAAAGCAAAGAAGCTATCTCAGCAGGCTCTTGTCGTTGTTAGCTCAGGACGCGAAGCAGAAGATTTAGTGGAGTTACTAAGTACCACAAACCCAGATGCTGAAATCCTAGAGTTCGCTTCTTGGGAAACCCTTCCTCACGAAAGACTCTCACCTTCAGCAGAGACTGTTGGTAAGAGACTAAAGACCCTCCACAGACTCAACGAGCTCAACAAAGAAAAGAGCAACAAACAAGTCTTTGTTGTTGCCTCGATTAGAGCTGCATTGCAACCAGTTGTATTGGGATTAGCTGACTACCCACCTTTGAGTTTGAAAGTTGGGGGAGAGTATCTCCTTCCAGAACTAACTCTGAAGCTAGTTGAGATTGCCTACCAAAGAGTTGACATGGTAACTAAACGTGGA
>JBEDLY010000071.1:0-6280 GCA_041171365.1 Actinomycetota bacterium
GCGCACACACGTCTAATTAGTAGAGTAAACCCGATTATTGGCTCGCGAAAGCGGTTTCGCGAAAAATGGCTTTTGTGTTATCAAATCTTTACAGATGGTAAACAAATGCCCAAAAGACAGCAAAATGACCCACTTTTGGGCATTTTGTGCTGATTTTGCCTATGCGTCGGCTGGATACCTTGAACCATCGGCAAAGTTGCCGAAAAGGAAGCCTTCGCCATCGGTTACAGACTGAACTAGAAGGTCTCCTCCAACGAAGCAGCCTCTCCAGCTAGCGCCTCTACCACCGAAGGTTTCAGCCTTGTCTCCTCTAGATCTTGGCTTGTTGATGCCAAATTTGAAGGCTTGAGACTCTTCTTTGACTCTTTCAGCTAAGGCTAGATCGTCTGTGGCTAGGGAACTTACGAGGTTTCCGTTGGATACGTTCATGGCAGCAATGAGTTCTGCCTCTGATTCAGCTAGAACAATGGAATCTAGAGGCCCAAAAGGCTCACTGTGGTGGATAGACCAAGTTGTTGGCGGTTCCAAGATGGTGTGAGGGGCAATATAGGCAGATCTCTCTTGACCCTTGAGGAAGGTTCCATCGTCAAGGCTTCCTACATATAGAGGTACTGCTCCTCTTAATACGGCCTCATCGAAGGATCTTTCTAGTTCTGCGACCTTCTTTGAGCTGATGACTGGTCCGAAGTGAAGTTCAGGGAAATCATCCTCTGGGTTGGCTACCGCTAGAGGGTGTCCAAACTTTAGGCCCTTAACAACATCTAAATACATCTCTAGGAACTCAGGGAATAGGTTTCTCTGAACTACGTAGCGAGGATAAGCAGTGCAACGCTGTTTAGCGTATTCAAATCCCTTAGTTAGATGAGCGGCTAGTTCACTCCAGTTTGGTTTGCCCCAAACACCCCAAGAGTTCAAACCTTCTTGTTCAAGGATGTGGCGGGTAGCTAGAGATGTAAGTGAGGTAGCAGCTGCACGACCGTTGTTTCGTCCTCCAACGAAAGCTAGAGCTCCTAGATCTGATGAGCTAACCAGAGCAGGAGCAAGTTCAGCTCCTGAACCAGAGATAAGTGTTACCGGCAGTCCTGCTCTAGCCATCATGGCGTGAGCAAGGGTAAGGGCGTGGAAACCACCTTGGGTAGGGGTCTTAGCAATAACAGCGTTACCTGCCAGTAGTTGGACTAATTCAGCATGAACTAGTACAGATAGCGGGTAGTTCCAGCTGGCAATGTTAGAGATAGGACCACGAAGTGGTTTTCTGCCGATCATCTGGCGATCTATCTCTTCTAGATACCATTCAACACCTTCTATACAGCGGTCAACATCAGCACATGCCAACTTCCATGGCTTACCAATCTCCCATAGAAGAAGGAGAGCAATTAGATCTCTTTGCTCACGAATAAGTTCAAGGGCTTTAGAAACTTTTGCTTTTCTATCATCGAGAGAAGTCTTTGACCATGGCTCGTGCATCTTGATTGCTTTATCCACTGCATCCTGGCTTTGAGCGAGGGAGAGCATGGTTGGACCAATGATGAAGCTTTGATCAACTGGAGTTTGGTGAGGTTGCTGAACACCGATGGAAACCCATTCGCCACCAACGAGGTTTCTTATTGAAGAGGAATCAAATGCCTCTGGAGCTGCTTGTCTTGCACGCTCGAACGTAGATGCGAAATCAGTGCCGCTTTTTAGTATTAGGTCCATAAGTGAGTCAAGCACAAAAACTCACCAAAGTGAAGACAAACTTGGCTAGATTATGGAACCAAAACTATGATCGTGTCGTCTGCATCCGAGGAAGGGCTTGCCTTTCCTGGGTTTATCTTGATTTCTTCAACACCTATTCTGTGGGCCTTGAAGGTGTTGACTTCAGCATCATCTGGGTAGCCAACAGCTATTCCATAGACCAATTTGTAGCCCTCTGGGATGTCGAACTCTTTATGCACAGCCTTAGGCCAGATAGCGACTGCTCCTTGAGCACAGGTTCCAAGACCTTTAGCGTGAGCACTTAGCATTAGGTTCTCTGCGAAGAGACCTGCATCGTTAGCAGCGAACACAGACAATCCCTTGTGGATGAAAACAAAGATCTCAACAGGAGCATTGAAGAACTCATAGTTCTTAGCCCATTGAGCATCTCTAGCTTTTCTATCTCCTCTAGCAACTCCGAGCATTCCGTAGAGTTCTTTACCAACTCTCTTTGCTCTTGGCTGGAGTGATTTTGGATATGCCTTCATGATTGGGTAATCACTTAGCGGCCAAGCCTTAGGTGTGAAGAAGAATTTGATTTTGTCTTTCAAACTACCGCTAGTCATACCTGACCCAACAGCCCATCTCTCAAGCATGTCGTTGGAGATACGATCTCTAACTTCACCAGATGCAACTGCAACTAGGAAAGGTCTTGTGTTACTCCAGCTAGGTGCTGTTAACCCATCTTCAATTAGTTCGTCAATGATCTTGTTAGCAACTGGAGTTGATTTGAAGGAACGAGTAGTTCTTCTACTAGCTAGAAAGTCACTGAAATCTTTTGATTTGATCATGACTAAAGGCTACCAAGTGCTCTAGCCGTGAAGTTTGCGAAGCTCTACTTTTCTATTGCAGGCCTTAGAACCCCAGGCAGCTAGTTCTTTAGCTTCATCTTCAGATTCTGCTGAAATGATCCAGAAGCCAGCCATGAACTCAGTCGTTTCATGAAGGGGACCTGAGGTAAAGAAGCCAGCACCTGCTCGGTTATCCAAGACACTTGCTGAGCTTGGGTCTTCAATCCCACAAGCCATGATCAACTGACCCATTGATGATAGGTGGTCGTTGAACTCGTCAATTGCAGCCATCTCATTTGAATCAGCTGAATTACTTCTGTCATCTATTACTGCAATTAGGAATCTCACTGGAACCTCTCTCAAGAATCAGCAATATTCTAGCCATCGAATAGTCTTGGCTCATGGCTCGAGTCGCACAAACTAAGGGAGGGTTTCCTCCTAAGATTTGTGCTACTTGCAAGAAGCCTTTTGAATGGCGTAAGAAGTGGGAAAGAGACTGGGACAACGTTCTCTACTGTTCCAAGAAATGTAAATCAGGATGATTGAAAGAATCATCTACATTCCTTTTGATCATCTCAACCTCTCTCACGGTGCCTTAGCCAAAGCAAACCCTGAAACAGATCTAGTTGTTTTAGTCGAAAGCAAGCGAATGGTCACAGGCAGACATTGGCATAAAGAACGTTTGTTCTTCATGATCTCTTCAGCCAGGCACTTCGTAAAAGAACTCGAGGCTAAAGGCTTTCAGGTTCAATACATCAAGGCAGCTAACACCATTGAAGGGCTTGAGAAAGCCCAGAAGTCCTTACCTAAGCCAGTGAAGATTGTTTGTGCTGAACCTTCATCTATAAAGCAATCTGAACAACTACAGACCTATGGCGTTGAGTTTGTTCCAAATGATTTTTTCCTAACCCCAAGAGAATTATTTAGAGACTGGGCGTCCAAGCAGAAGTCTTTTGTGATGGAAAACTTCTATCGACTACAAAGAACCCGTCTTGGAATCTTGGTTGAAGACGGCAAGCCAGTTGGAGGTCAATGGAACTTTGACCAAGACAACAGGCTTCCACCACCGAAGAACTACACCTGGCCTGCATACCTCGAACAAGAACGAGATGAAATAGATGCTGAGGTAGCTAAGGAACTAGATCTAGAGCTGAGCACTACTTGGGCAACTACTAGAGCAGGAGCTTTAGCTCAGCTAAAGCATTTCCTAAAGCACCACATGAATAACTTCGGTCCTTACGAAGATGCGGTTGCTAAAGATAACTGGGCTATGCATCACTCCTTAATAAGTCCATACATCAACAACGGGCTATTACATCCAGCAGAAGTAATTTCAGAAACCATCAAGGCTTATGAAAAGAATGATTATGCAATTCAATCTGTTGAAGCTTTCATTCGTCAGGTAATCGGTTGGCGTGAATACATCAATGGAATGTATTGGTTCTTAGGTTATGAATATCGTGAAGCCAATGCACTAAAAGCAAACAGAACGCTTTTGACTGTATTTAAGAATTCAAAAGCAACATCTATGAACTGTGTTCAAGGTGTTGTTGGAGATATCGAGAAGAGAGCTTGGACCCACCACATTCCAAGACTGATGATTCTGAGTAACCTCGCATTGATTACTGGAGTGAATCCTCAAGAGTTCTTGGACTGGATGAGAGAGAACTTTATTGACGCAACCGAATGGGTAATGGTTCCAAACATCATCGGCATGGGCACATATGCTGATGGTGGAAAACTAATGACCAAACCATATCCAGCAGGTGGTGCTTACATCTCTCGAATGACTGAGTTCTGTAAGACATGTGTTTATGACCCGAAGAAGAGATCAGGGGATGATGCCTGTCCTTTCTCAACTCTCTACTGGGACTTCTTAGATAGACACAGAGAAACCTTCAAGATGAATCACCGCATGGCCCAACAACTCAAGGGTCTAGACCGTCTATCTGATCTTAAAGAACTTAGAGAACGAGCACAGGTAGTTCTAAAGGGCCTAGAAAAAGGGACTATTTAGCCCTAATCTTCAGTCAAGTTAGACTTGGCTTATGCAAGCAAAGCCATTATTGATCTTTGACGGGGACTGCGGGTTCTGTACGACAGCAACCAATTTCATTCTCAAACACACAACAACGCCTATTGAGGCAACACCGTTTCAATTCATAGATCCAGGTGTGCACGGGCTAACTCTTGAACAAGTAGCAGCCAAGGTTTATCTAGTTGTTGATGGCAAGAACTACGCAGGGCATGAAGCTTTTGCGAATCTCTTCAAAATACAGAACAACGTATTACTTAGAGCCTTTGGCAATCTAATTTTGATTCCACCATTCGTCTGGCTAGCTAAACCTGGCTATTCACTAGTAGCTAAGTATCGCCAGAAGTTACCTGGTGGAACTCCTGCCTGCAAGATGCCAAGACAATGAAGAAAGCAATCCAACTCTTGATGGGGCTTTTTCTAGCCCTAGTGCTAACACCACTTAGCCCAAGTGCTGCTGAGCCCAAGTGCTGCTGATGTGAATGACTTCTCATTTGAGAGCTTTGATGCTACTTATGAAATTTCTGTGAATGAGGCAGAGGACAAGCGACCAGAGATGGTTGTTACTGAAACGCTTGTTGCTAACTTTCCACTTATCGAACAAAACAGAGGAATCAAAAGAAGTATTCCTCTAAAGAGCTACCAACTCTTTCCTGGCAAAATTGAAGTTTTATCAATTACAGATGAATCAGGTAAAGCAAGAGATTATGAGCAGACTACCGACGGGGAGTTTCTGCATCTTGCAATCAAGGCAAGAGATAACTCTTACGTATTTGGCAAACAGACGTATGTGATCCAGTACAAGCAGGATTGGGTTCTAAGCAATTTTGAAAGTGAAGACTCGAAAACAACTCGAAGCGAGTTCTACTGGGACATCAATGGAACTGGCTGGCTACAAAGCTTTGGTCGTGTTTCTGCAACTGTAATTCTTGATCAGGCTCTCAGCAAAAATGTGATTCCCAAATCAATGCGTTGCTACGAAGGAAATTATGGTTCAACCGGTTCCTGCAAAGTATCCCAACCTAGCGAGAACAAATTTGTCTTTAGCTCCACAGATCTAAAGGCAACTGAGACTCAAACAATCGCCATTGGATTCAATCCTGGTGTTGCAAACGTAGATGGCCCTCAGGCAGTTGATAGCCCTAGCTTCATCTGGTTCCTGTTGAGCCTCATTGCACTTATCGCAATTCTGATTTGGGCAATCTACTACCGAGTCACACAACTAAAGAATCTAGGCAAAACTTCAATCATCATTCCGCAGTATCAACCACCTACCTCACCTGACTTAGCGGTAGCAGCACTCGTTGCCAGAAAATCTGCTCATCTAAATCAAGCAAGTGTTATTGAGCTGGCGATCAAGAAACTTATTGAGATTGAACAAGTTGCCGACTCAAAGAAAGACAACTTCATTCTCAGAAAAACTTCTGAGGCGGCAACAAACCCAAACCATGCGGAGCTACTTACAGCTCTTGGGCTTTCTAAAGCAGGGGATGAAGTCAACCTGTCGGGCAACATGAAAGCAGCCGAACAGGCTGCTCTAGCCAAGAGGCTTCTGTCTTTGAAGAGCAAGATCACACGTCAGGTGAACTCAGGAGGCTATTTCAAGAAGAGGGCTCTGGGTATTCCAGCACTTGTATTCGTAGGAGTGCTTCTAGCTACAGTCATTTTGTTTGCCTCGGCCATAGCCGTTGATGCAGAGAGCGTGTCTTTTCTGACT
>JBEDLY010000072.1:0-5012 GCA_041171365.1 Actinomycetota bacterium
GACAAGATTCTGGCTAGAGGTCAGAAGCCACTACTAGTTGCCCTTGATGGAATTACAGACCCAAGAAACCTTGGAGCAATCATTAGATCTGTTGCCGCTTTCGGTGGTCAGGGAGTAATTGTTCCGCAGCGACGTTCAGTTGGCGTTACTGCATCAGCATGGAAGACATCTGCCGGAGCTGCTTCAAGAGTCCCAGTTGCGCTAGCCGCAAACCTGAACTCAACAATCAAGGAATTTCAGAAGCGCGGACTATTCGTTGTGGGTCTTGATGGTGGGGGAGACATGTCTCTGCCAACATTCAAGCTAGGAAGCGAACCACTTCTTCTAGTTATCGGTAGCGAAGGAAAGGGTCTTTCTCGTCTAGTTCAAGAGAACTGTGATGCAATTCTTTCTATTCCAATTGCTAGAGACACTGAATCTCTAAATGCTGGAATCGCAGCATCTGTTGCTTTGTATGAGGTATCAAAAGCAAGAATCAAAAACATCAAGTAAGAACTTAAACTAAAAAGCCCCGACCTAATGGCCGGGGCTTTTTAGTTTTAACTACTTGGTCTTTTTAGCTGCTGGCTTCTTGACCGCAGGCTTTGCTGCAACCTTCTTTGCAGCAGGCTTCTCAGCCGCTACCTTCTTGGCTGTTGCTGGAGCGTCGTTGTTTAGACGAGCACCGCTCTTTACGTCGAATAGGTGGGTGATTCCGCCCTGAGGCTTTAGGAACACCTTGTCACCTGAACGTAGTGAGCTGATTGAACCGATACGGGCAATCATGTCGGTCTTCTTGCCGTCGATAACTGCTGAACCGTACAGGAATGCATCTGCACCTAGTTCTTCAATTACGTCAACTTCAACTTCGATACCGTCGTTCTTAGTAATAACTAGATCTTCTGGGCGAAGACCAACAGTTACTGACTTCTCCTTGGTCTTTGAAAGAACTGCAGAGTCAATCTTGATTGATGAGTTACCGAACTTAACTCCACCAGCGGTGATGTTTAGTGTTAGTAGGTTCATCGCAGGTGAACCGATGAAGCCTGCAACGAATACGTTAGCTGGACGCTCGTAAAGTGCACGAGGGGTGTCAACCTGCTGCAAGATTCCATCCTTTAGAACTGCAACGCGGTCACCCATGGTCATAGCTTCAACCTGGTCGTGAGTAACGTAAACAGTTGTTACACCTAGACGACGCTGAAGTGAAGCGATCTGAGTTCTAGTTGCAACACGAAGCTTTGCATCAAGGTTTGATAGCGGCTCATCCATGAGGAATACTTCTGGCTTACGTACAATCGCACGACCCATAGCAACACGCTGTCTCTGACCACCAGAAAGAGCCTTTGGCTTACGGTCTAGGTATGGCTCAAGATCCAAAAGCTTTGCAGCTTCTAGAACACGTGCTGCACGCTCGTCTTTCTTAACACCGGCAATCTTTAGAGCAAAGCCCATGTTTTCTGCAACGGTCATGTGTGGGTATAGAGCGTAGTTCTGGAAAACCATCGCAATGTCGCGGTCCTTTGGTGGAACCTGGGTTACGTCGCGGTCACCGATCAAGATGCGACCTTCGTTGACCTCTTCAAGGCCAGCTAGCATACGTAGAGTTGTGGTCTTTCCACAACCTGATGGACCGACGAGAACTAGAAATTCTCCGTCCTTGACAGTCAACTCAACTTGGTCAACTGCTGGGCGAGTTCCGCCCGGGTAGATTCTGGTGGCTTTATCAAAAGTCACTGATGCCATGGTATTACTCCTTCAGCGGCAGGAACGAGCCGCACGATCCGTAGTGAATTAGTGGTCTGAGCGGTTGCTTAGACCATTCCTATTATTGCATTGCTTGGGAGTCGTTTAGACTAGGAAACCTATGCTTTTGGGTAATTACCCAATTTGTCCAGATATAGCTAAAAGGTGAATATATGAACCAGACTCCGCGTCCAACTAGATCAGAACAGCGTGAACAAGCCAGAGCCAAGGCCCGTGAGCTTAGAGAAAAGCGAGCCAAAGGCGACAAGATTAAGCGTCTTCTAACCAACGTCGGTATTGCCTTTGCCAGTGCAGGTGTTATTGCCGGTGCTGTAGTGGGTGGAATTACTGTTGCCAACACGACCAACACCAACGCTGAAAATGCCAAGAAGGTGCCAGCTAACACAACCGAACTTGGCGGTATCTTGATCGGTAAAGATCTGCTTCCAACTAAGACTGACGAAGCTAAAAAGGGCAACCAGATTGTCATTTACCAGGACTACCAGTGCCCAATCTGTAAGTACTTCGAAGACCCAAACGCAAGCCAGATTAAGTCTTGGGTTGATTCAGGGGGAGCGACCATTGAGTTCCACCCAATCTCATTCTTGGATGGACAGTCTCTAAACGAATACTCTTCGAGAGCAACAAATGCAGCATTCTGTGTTGCTAACTCACAGCCTGAGAAGTTCTTTGATGCGAACACTGCTCTATATG
The DNA here is from genome assembly GCA_041171365.1 of Actinomycetota bacterium. Lineage (GTDB taxonomy): Bacteria > Actinomycetota > Actinomycetes > Actinomycetales > Microbacteriaceae > Rhodoluna. The sequence continues at coordinate 2,440 of JBEDLY010000072.1, forward strand.
CAAACCAGCCAGAAGAAAACACTGCTGGGCCTAACGATTCTGAATTGAAGGGTACCCTTGCTGCTGCAGGAGTCGAGATCAACGCTGAGATGACCAACTGTATTGATCAGAAGCGTTACTCAAAGTACATCGAGAACCGAACAGCTGAGGCGTTTAGCCAGCCAGCTGTTACTGGTACTGAAGTTCCTGGAGGAACTCCTTACGTACTAGTAAACGGAAACCTATACGACTGGGAAGGAAAGCTAGAAAACCTAGCTAACCCAGCTCGTTTCGCCCAGTTCTTTGAAACACACAAGAAGTAGGCAATAACTAAACATCAGTTTCAATAAAAAAGTAGCCGGTTCTCACGAGCCGGCTACTTTTTTGACATTTTTGTAAAACCTAAGTCGAATAAACGCTAAACTTTTCTTCGGACCTAGTGTCCTAGCCGACCTGGCGCAATTGGTAGCGCATCGCACTTGTAATGCGAGGGTTAGGGGTTCGAGTCCCCTGGTCGGCCCCAGAAAACCTCCCGAAAGGGAGGTTGATCTGTTTAAGTTAGGCGTTTAGACCGTTCAGTGCTGCATAGACAAGGAATGCTGGCCATAGAGCTGCCTTGATAAGACCTAGCGCTCCAGCCCAGAAATCTGGTGCAGTTGAGACATAGAAAATTGCTGCTCCGATGAAACCAAGGAAATAGGCGAAGCCGCCCGACTTCTTGTTTACTTCGATGTTCACGGCTTTCTTCTTGCCAATCTTCTTATTGATTTTTTTGTTGATTTTCTTTTTAAGCTTTTCGCTGTCAAATTTTTTCATGCCTTCAAGATACCAACGCATTACTAGTCTTTAGTGAACTTGGGCTAGTGCTTCCTCAGTCGAAAGGACAGTAGCAAACTCGCCAGAAAGGTTTACGGCGGTGGTTTTGGATAATTCTTCAGCAGAAATCTTTATACCATTAGCAGTCTTGGCGTATGTGTGAGTTGCATCCAAAACAAACCAGGTGTCTAATCCAAGGTTGCCTGCCATACGAGCAGTTGTTTCACAGCACATGTTGGTCTGGATGCCGCAAACAGCAACTGCATCTATTTGGTTGCCTTTGAGCCATGCATGGAGATCAGGTTCACCGTAGAAGGCTGAGTTCACAGTCTTAGTGACAAGTAAATCTGGTTCTCCTGTGATGATTTCCTTGAAATCGTTACCCTCTTGTCCAGGACGCAATACTGAAGTTGGCAAAACCGAATTGTGTTTGACGAAAACTATTGGTTGTTGAGCTTCTCTGAACGCAGCAATAAGTCTTTCAACGTTCTCTTCACATTGGGGATTATTTCTCTCACCACTTACGTCTAGAAGGCTAAAGCCTTTTTGAACGTCTACGACGATAAGAGCTCTTTTAGTCAATTGCTACTCAGCGTCGAAAGTGATGCTCACAGAGTTGATGCAGAAGCGATCTCCGGTTGGGGTCTGAGGAGCATCTTCAAAGACATGTCCTAGGTGAGAACCGCAAGCTCGGCATAAAACTTCAACTCTCTTCATGCCGTGACTGTTGTCTTCTCTTAGCTCAACTGCGTGGTCTTCTTTAGGTTCATAGAAGCTTGGCCAGCCACAGTGAGAATCAAATTTAGTGGTGCTAGTGAAAAGCTCAGCACTGCATCCTCTGCAGCGAAAAGTTCCCTTGCGCTCTTCATTTAGGAGTTCACCTGTGTAGGCTCGCTCAGTTCCAGCTTCACGAAGTACGTGATACTCAAACTCGGTCAGCTCTTCACGCCATTGTTCTTCGGTCTTTTCAACTTTACGTTCATTCATTATTGCCTTCTTAGGGAAATCACAGGTTAGAAAACTAATATAGAGCAATTAGTACAAAACGAGGAGCCACCAAATGGCAAAGCTAAAGAACGCAGATTCATTTGATCTGCTTAAAGCTGATTACAAACATGTCGGTAGACATCGAGCTCGTCGCACTAGCAAAGATCGCTGGAAGTCTTTCCTCGTTCTCACAATCGCATCAGCTGTTCTGAGCGGTGGCGGTTATCTAGGACTTCAATCCGCAGTGAGCGCTCTATCCACGCCAACCCCAACCAAGAATGTGGTGAATGGAGTTGACCTAAGCACGCCAATCACAGTGATCGATGGCTCAGGAACTCGTAAGTTTGCAATGAGAATTGGTCAGCAGCTTCAAAACGCCAAGCTAGTTGTTCCTTATTCAAGGACCCTGGACATAACCTTCCCTGACACCTCGATCACCATCCAAAAAGAGGAATACAGGCCCCTAGCCCTGAGAATCCAACGAATTATTGGTGAATTAGCCATTGTTTTGAATAAGGATGCCAAGTACCCAATAGAGGTAAGACTTGGCGTTGGCTTCGAAATCAAGGAATAAACCTCTATAACGGTCCCGTTATTTGTTCAATATTCACTTGCACGAATACAGCAAAACAGCCCTAGACTAAGGGAAGTCGAAAAAGATTCGTTTGCTACAACACTCGGAATCAAACTTCTAGAGAAATCTGGCGGTGAGACTGCAGTGAAGGAAGTACCGGATCTGATTCAAAAAGTAATAGGAGCAATAAATGGCACAAGGAACCGTAAAGTGGTTC
>JBEDLY010000073.1:0-5002 GCA_041171365.1 Actinomycetota bacterium
TTGGATATCTTCCTAGATCTAAAGAAGTCATCTCAGCTTGTGATCATTACTCACCAGAAGCGCACAATGGAAATTGCAGATGCTCTATACGGTGTTTCAATGCGTCAAGACGGTATCAGCGCTGTTGTAAGTCAGCGTCTTGAAGTAAGCGAAGACTAACCTTGGCAGGCTTAATGTTCTGGCGCAAAAAGAACAAGGCAGCCGAACAAGCTGTTGTTCAAGAGCCTGAAGTCATCGTTTCTGAGGTCATCGAAGAAAGCATTGCTCCTGCACCGGAAGCAGTTGTCGAAGAGACATCAATTCCCAATGAGATTCCACCTGTTGAAGAACCTGTTGTAGAAGAAACTCTCGCTGAAGAACCTGTTGTTGAAGAAACTCTCGCTGAAGAACCTGTTGTTGAAGAAGTAGCTGACGAGGAAGCTCCAGTTGAGCTTGTCAAAGTGGAACTGCCAAAGAGAACTTTGACTCAGGGGTTCAAGGCTGTCTTTTCGAGAATCAAGTTTGATGTTGAGAATCTTGAAGAGCTAGAAGATGTTCTGATTCAAGCTGACTTCGGTGTTCAAGCTGCTGAGGATATTGTTTCTGAAGTAAAGAGTAGAGCGAAGAGAGCTGGTGCTCGCACTGAAGCAGAGCTAAAGCAGATCCTTACGGAACTGCTGTCAGAGAAACTAAGTAGAACAGATTCTGCTCTGAATCTAGATTCAGGTGCTCAGCCTTATGTGATCCTGGTTGTTGGAGTCAACGGAGCGGGTAAGACCACCACTATTGGGAAGTTAGCCAACTACTTGGTTGAAGGTGGCGCAAAAGTTACTCTCGGTGCTGCCGATACATTTAGAGCTGCTGCCGTTGAACAACTGGAGACTTGGGCTTCAAGAAGCAATTCTGAGGTTGTGAAGCCAAATATTGAAGGGCAAGACCCTGCAGCTGTTGCCTATGAGGCAGTTGAAAAGGCAATTGCTAACGGTAGTGATGTTTTGATTATTGATACAGCTGGACGACTGCAGAACAAGCAGGGTCTTATGGATGAGCTTGGCAAGATACGAAGAGTCATTGAAAAGCAACTGCCAATCAGTGAGGTTCTTCTCGTGCTTGATTCAACAACAGGTCAAAATGCAATGACCCAGGCTAAGGCTTTCACTGAGGTTGCAGCCGTTACAGGCATAGCCCTTACTAAATTGGATGGCAGTGCTAAAGGTGGAATTGTTTATGCAATTCAGGACCAGCTAGATATTCCTGTCAAACTGGTTGGTGTTGGTGAAGGCATCAATGACTTTGGTTTCTTTGATGCCAAAGACTTTGCTAGTGGGTTAGTAGGTGAGAAGTAATGTTTGGAAATCTATCCGAGCGTTTAGTTGAAACGTTCAAGGGGTTGCGTGCCAAGGGTAAGTTATCTGCCGCGGACATTGACTCCACACTTAGAGAGATCAGAAGAGCACTGCTTGAAGCAGACGTTGCTCTAGAAGTTGTAAAGACCTTTATTGCTGCAGTTCGTGAGAGAGCGCTAGGCGATGAGGTTTCAAAGGCCTTGAACCCAGCCCAACAGGTTGTTCAAATTGTTCAAGAAGAACTAATTGTTATCTTGGGTGGGGAAGCTAGAAGAATTCAGTTTGCTAAGAACCCACCTACTGTAATCATGCTTGCCGGTTTGCAGGGTTCTGGTAAAACTACCCTTGCTGGAAAACTAGCTCTTTGGCTCAAAGAGCAGGGTCAAACTCCTTTGCTAGTCGCCTGTGATCTGCAAAGACCTAATGCTGTTAACCAACTTCAAGTTATTGGTGAACGTGTCGGTGTTCCTGTGTTCGCTCCTGAAGCAGGAAACGGTTCAGGCAACCCGGTAAACGTTGCTAAAGACTCAATCAAGCACGCTACCCAGAAGCAGTTCTCTGTAGTCATCGTTGACACCGCAGGTCGTCTAGGTATTGATGAAGAACTAATGAAACAAGCTAACGACATCAGAAAAGCAACTGATCCTGATGAAGTTCTATTTGTTATTGACTCGATGATTGGTCAAGACGCAGTCAACGTTGCCAAGGCTTTTGAAGACGGTGTTGGAATTACTGGTGTAGTTCTAACCAAGCTTGATGGTGATGCTCGAGGTGGTGCAGCACTGTCTGTTGCTCAAGTAACTGGCAAACCGATCTTGTTTAGTTCAACCGGTGAAGGCATGGATGCCTTTGAACCTTTCTATCCAGACCGTATGGCATCTCGTATTTTGGATATGGGAGACATCCTCACCCTTATCGAGCAAGCTCAGAAGTCTTTTGATGAGCAAGAAGCCATGGCCATGGCAGAGAAGATGGCCAAGGATGCCTTCACCCTTGAAGACTTCCTAGAGCAGATGCAGCAGATCAAAAAGATGGGCTCAATCAAAAACATGCTTGCAATGATGCCTGGAGCTGGAAAGCTAAAAGGTCAGCTAGACAACATCGATGAAAAAGAGATCGACCACACCGAAGCCATTATCAGAGCAATGACCCCTAAAGAACGTAGAGACCCAAAGATTCTCAATGGTTCCAGAAGACTTCGTATTGCTAAGGGTTCAGGAATGACAGTTACCGATGTGAACTCATTGGTCAACAGGTTTGAGCAGGCAGCCAAGATGATGAAGACCATGGCTAAGGGTGGAAACCCAGGAATTCCAGGAATGCCTCCGGGTATGGGCAGGGCAGCTATGCCTAAACAGAACAAGGGCAAAGCCAAAAAGGGTAGCAAATCAGGCAATCCGGCTAAACGTGCTGCAGAAATAGCAGGTATTCAACCTCCTAAGCAGGGAAATGCAGGATCTTCCTTCGGTTTAGGGGGATAGTTGGTTGCTCCTGCCAATAATTTCTGGCAGAATAGAGAGGTTGCCTGCAGCTTGACCCTCTAACCAAGTTGAATGGGCAACCCATTAGAGCTTTTCTACCGAGTGTGCCCCCACGCTCACGGTTGATTGTTCGCCCCAATTCATAAACAGGAGCATTGTGGCTGTAAAAATCCGCCTAAAGCGTCTCGGAAAACTGAAGACGCCTCACTACCGTATCGTCGTAGCAGATTCACGTAAAGCACGTGATGGTCGCGTTATCGAAGAGATCGGTCGTTACGTACCAACTAACCACCCATCAATCATTGAAGTTAACTCAGAGCGTGCTCTGTACTGGCTAGGTGTTGGTGCACAACCAACCGAGCAGGTACTTGCTCTTCTAAAGCTAACCGGTGACTACCAGAAGTCGAAGGGTGACGCATCTGCAAAGAACACCGTCCTACCTCAGATTCCTAAGGCAGTTTTCGAAGCTGACACAAAGAAGAAGCCAGTTCTAAAGCCTCGTGAAGAGATCGTTGTTAAGAAGCAGGCTGACAAGGTTGCAGAAGACGTAGTCGATGCAGTTGTTGATGCAGCAGTAGCTGAAGGCAACCTAGAAGACGTTGTAGAAGCAGCAGCTGAAGTAGTTGCAGAAGTTGCAGCTGAAGAAGTAGCAGCAGAAGCAGCTGAAGTTGTAGAAGCAGCAGCAGAAGTTGCTGCAGCTGACGAAGTTTCAGAAGGTTCACCTGCTGAAGCTGAAGAAACCAAAGAGGCTTAATAAAGTGTTATCCGCTGCGCTCGAACACTTGGTCAAAGGTATTGTTGATCATCCTGAGGATGTCAACGTCACTGAACGCTCAACCAATCGTGGAGATTTGTTAGAGATTCACGTTCACCCTGACGACCTTGGCCGAGTAATCGGGCGCAACGGACGCACTGCCAAAGCCCTCCGCACCATCATTAACGCTCTTGCCGATGGCAAGAAGGTGCGCGTAGACGTAGTAGATAACAATTTCTAAGCAGACCACCCTCAGGGTCGGTCGGTTATTAAAGGCCCACGGCCTAAAAGGTGCTATCAAGCTAGAGCTATACACCGACACTCCTAACGAACGTTTTGTTCCAGGAGCAACATTCCAACTCCAAGTTCCAGAAACTTCTCCTTGGCACGGTAAATCAATAACCGTCAAAGAGATGAGAATGTATAACGCTCAGCCAGTTCTATTCCTTGAAGGAGTAGAAACTAGAGAAGCAGCAGAAACACTTATCAAAGCAATCTTGCTTGTTGATCAAAATCTTGAGGAACTTCCAACTGAACCTGATGCTTGGTATGACCAGCAACTAGTTGGGCTAAGTGTCATCCGTGATGGTGTTGAAGTTGGTTCAGTTGTTCGAGTTGAACACTTCCCAGCCCAAGACATGCTTATTGTTTTAACCAAAGATGAGCGTGAAGTAATGGTTCCTTTTGTGAAGGCTATTGTTCCTTCAGTGGACATTGAGGCTAAGACAGTTACTGTCACACCACCTAATGGCTTGTTTGAAGAGATTGAATCTGAGTAATGAAGATTCAGGCTGTCACAATCTTCCCTGAGTACTTCTCAGCACTGGATATCTCCCTTTTGGGTAAAGCTCAAGAGAACAAGGTAATTGATTTCAAGGCTGTAGATCTTCGTGATTACACCCACGACAAACACAAAACTGTTGATGACAGCCCATATGGTGGCGGAGCAGGCATGCTTATGAAGCCTGAACCTTGGGGTGAAGCACTAGATGAACTACTAAACCCTGATGGCTCAACAGTGTTGATCGTTCCTTCTCCTGCAGGAGAACTGTTCAAGCAAGCAACAGCTCAGGATCTATCTACTAAAGAACACATCGTTTTTGCCTGTGGTCGCTACGAGGGTATTGATCAGAGAGTCTTTGATTGGGCTCAAGATAAGGCCGAGGTAAGACTTGTAAGCCTTGGTGATTACGTGCTAAACGGTGGGGAAGTGGCCGCTCTTGCCATGATTGAGGCTATTGCTCGTCTAATTCCAGGGGTTATCGGTAACGCCGAGAGCCTTACTGAAGAGTCTCACTCAGATGGTCTCTTGGAGTATCCAAGCTATACAAAGCCCGCCTCTTGGCGAGGACTAGATGTTCCAGAGGTGCTTAGAGGTGGCAATCACGCTGAGATAGCTAAATGGCGTAAAGAGCAGTCTCTGGAGAGAACTAAGGCTGTTA
>JBEDLY010000074.1:0-4970 GCA_041171365.1 Actinomycetota bacterium
GCCTAACTACTCTGTATTTGATGAATACCGGACCTTTGTCTCTGGAGACAAACTTCTAACCTTTGAACACAAAGGCTTGCGTTTCTCAACTGTGATTTGTGAAGACATTTGGCAATCAGGTGGACCAGTCTCCCAACTAGGTAAGGCAAATACCGATGTTGCCCTAATTCTTAACGGTTCACCATTTGAGATTGATAAAGATGACACTCGCCTAAAGCTTGTTTCAGAACTAGCAAAGAAGCACGGCTGTGCTGCAGCCTATGTGAACTTGGTCGGTGGACAAGATGATCTAGTCTTCGACGGTGACAGCATTGTGGTTGATAGCAAAGCGCGAATGATCGCAAGACTGAAGCAGTTCAAGACTGATCTTGTTTGCATCGACATCGAAGCGAAAGACGATCTAAAGGTTGCTGATGAGCATCACCTGACCAAGCCAAATGACAATTGGCAAACTTGGAACGCATTAGTTCTTGGTCTTCGAGACTACGTTTCAAAGAATGGTTTCAGATCAGTCGTCTTAGGACTTAGCGGTGGTATCGATTCAGCAATCGTGGCAACCATCGCCGCTGATGCAATTGGTCCAGAAAATGTATTCGGTGTTTCAATGCCAAGCAACTTCTCTTCAGAGCACTCTAAAGATGACGCAAAAGATTTAGCAGAACGCAGAAACATCAACTATCAAGTTCAGCCAATTGCTGATCTTGTCTCTGGATTTGAAAAACAGCTAAACCTTGAAGGACTTTCTGTTGAGAATCTTCAGGCAAGAGTCAGAGGTGTGATTCTGATGGCTCTTAGCAACAAAGATGGTCATCTAACTCTGACCACGGGTAACAAGACTGAAATTGCTGTGGGTTATTCGACTATTTACGGTGACACTGTTGGAGGCTACAACCCACTTAAAGATGTTGAGAAGACACTGGTCTGGGAACTAGCTAGATGGCGAAATGAGTATGCCAAGTCTCGCGGAGAAGTGGAACCAATTCCACAGAACTCCATTGAGAAAGCGCCATCTGCTGAATTGAGGCCAAACCAGGTAGACCAAGACTCCCTGCCGCCATACGATGTCTTAGACGCAATCTTGGATGCTTATGTGAACAGAAGAAAGTCTTCTGCTGACATAGTTGGGTATGGATTCGATGCTGAACTAGTTCAGAAAGTTCTAACTCTTGTTGACCGTTCAGAGTGGAAGAGAAGACAGTCTGCCATTGGTCCAAAGATCACAGGCATGGCATTCGGTCGAGATAGACGTCTACCAATTACAAACAAATACAAGGGATAGCTGATGCACGAGATTTCACCAAAGGTTGTTAGAAGTGGAACCCTACTTGATTTCAAGAAGGCAGGTAGAAAATTCTCTGCTTTGACTTCATATGACTCCCTCACTAGCGGAATCTTCGATGAGGCCGGTATCGATGTCTTGCTAGTTGGTGATTCAGCTGCTGACAATGTGCTTGGCTACGAAACAACCCTGCCAATCACGGTTGATGAAATGATTCCTTTTGGAAGAGCCGTTAGCAGAGCGGCTAAACGAGCACTGGTAGTAGTGGACATGCCTTTCGGCAGTTATGAATCCGGTGCCGAACAGGCTCTAGAAAACGCCATCAAGATCTTGAAACTAACTGGAGCAAGTGCAGTGAAACTTGAAGGTGGAACTCGAAGTGTGAAGCAAATCGAAGCTTTGGTCACCGCCGGCATACCGGTCATGGCGCACATTGGCTTCACTCCCCAATCAGTTCATTCTCTAAGTGGAGCTAAGGTTCAGGGACGTGGAGATTCAGCCCAGACTCTCATTGAAGATGCCTTGGCAATTCAAGCTGCAGGTGCTTTCGCTGTGGTGCTCGAATTAGTCCCAGCTGCACTAGCAACTGAGGTAAGCGAGCTTCTTGAAATACCAACAATTGGTATTGGTGCTGGATCTGGAACTGATGGCCAGATACTTGTTTGGACAGATTTTGCAGGTCTATATCCTGGCAAAGCTAGAAAGTTTGTAAAGCAGTATGCAGACCTTAGAACTATTTTGCTTGAGGCAGCCTCTACCTATAGACAAGAAGTAGCCGATTCAGTTTTCCCAACAACTGAGCACTCTCACGAGTAATTACCTACCGGTTTTCTAGGACTTATCCTGCTCGTCTTCTTCTGACCAAGTATTTGATCGAGACTTTAGGATTTGTAAAGCGTTCTCGGCTTCTTCTCGAGTAGCAAAGGGACCAATTCGATAGAGTGCCAGAGCTTGCTTGCCTACCTCAACACTCAAAGTCTTGGTGTTGAACCAGTATTCAGGAACATGCTGTTCGGTAATTTGTTGGCTCCTCTTGCGTTTCACTTCTGAGCATACAGATGCTTGGTACCTAGTATTGAACCATGCCTAGAGATGCGAAGACAGGAAACCTAATTCCCGGTCGCATCAGCCCAAAACTAGAGGTCCCCGCCTCAATTGCTAGACCTGAATATGTTGGCAAGGCTATGCCCGCCAAATTCACGGGCTCAAACATCAAGACTCCAGCACAGATAGAAAAGATTAGACATTCTGGAAAGATTGCGGCTCAAGCCATCGAGTTGGTTGGACAAAATGCCAAACCAGGTGTGACTACCGATCAGCTAGACAAAATAGCTCACAAGTTCTTGATTGATAATGGTGCCTACCCATCCACTCTTGGCTATCGCGGATATCCAAAGTCTATTTGCTCATCTCTAAATGAAGTCATCTGTCACGGTATTCCTGATGACACCGTTCTAGAAGATGGCGACATTCTAAATATTGATATCACCGCATACATCGATGGATATCACGGTGATAGCAACCAAACCTTCCTAGTTGGCGAGGTCAAGCCTGAGGTGGCAGAACTCGTTGAAAGAACTCGTGAAGCTTTAGCTAGAGGTATAGCTGTTGTTGCTCCTGGTAGATCAGTAAACCTTATTGGTCGCGCCATTGAGTCTTATGCAAAAAGATTCGGATATGGAGTGGTCAGAGATTTCACCGGGCATGGAATTGGTGAGGCATTCCACAGCGGACTCATCATCCCCCACTATGACTCTGCTCCGATGTATTCAGATGAGATGCAGGTAGGCATGGTTTTCACTATTGAACCAATGCTTACTCTGGGCACACATCAGTGGGACATGTGGGCTGATGGTTGGACTGTTGTTACGAAAGATAAAAGTATTACCGCTCAGTTTGAGCACACACTCGTCGTCACTGAAACTGGTGCTGACATTTTGACATTGGCCTAAGGAGAATCATGGCAAAGAGAGCTATCGGAATAGACATCGGTGGTACCGGCATCAAAGGTGCTTTAGTAGATGTGAAATCAGGAACGCTACTAAGTGAACGCCTTCGTTACGAGACTCCAGCAGGTGGCACACCTAAGGCTATTGCCAACACCTTGAAGGATCTAATTGCAAACCTTCCTAAATCTGATGGGCTACCTGTTGGTATTTGTTTTCCTGCAGTAGTACAAAATGGTGTCACAAAGTCAGCTGCCAATGTTTCCAATGACTGGATTAATTTGGATGCAGACAAGCTTTTTGAAAAGGAACTCAAGAGAACCGTTCACGTACTCAATGATGCCGATGCAGCGGGTTTAGCAGAAGCTAAATTCGGAGCCGCTAAGAATGTCAAAGGTTTAGTTGTTGTAACCACCCTTGGCACAGGCATCGGAACTGCCTTGATCTATAACGGCAAACTAATTCCTAATGCTGAACTAGGGCACCTCGAGATTGATGGCGTTGATTACGAATCAAAGGCTGCGTACTCAGCCAAAGAACGTGAGGAACTTACCTGGGAGCAATGGGCTAAACGTCTGCAGAAGTATTTCGGAAGACTAGAAGCCCTGTTGACCCCAGATCTGTTTATCGTTGGTGGCGGAGTTTCTAAAGAACATGAAATGTTCTTGCCGCTACTAAAACTCAAGACAAAGATTGTTCCTGCCACCAATAGAAATAGTGCTGGAATTCTTGGAGCTGCCCACTGGGCTAAAAAGAACTCTTTGGATTAGTGGAGGGGCCGGCCGATACGCCGGGTTCTGTACCTTACGGTGACGGCCATCTATCTAGCGACATTGTTACCAATGCCATCAAGCGGTCTACCCGAAGACTTGAACTAGCTGCTCTCAAACGCCTTCTGTATGACCTTGCTCCGAGCGAGGTTTACATAGCCGACTTAGTTACCTAAATCGCTGGTGGTCTCTTACACCACCGTTTCACCCTTACCACTTACGTGGCGGTCTACTCTCTGTTGCACTTTCTTGCGGTTTACACCGAGTGGGTGTTACCCACCACTCTGCTATTTGGAGCCCGGACGTTCCTCGTTAACGACAAGCGTTACCGCGACCGTCTAGCCGACCCTTCCTCAATAAGAGTAATAGAGAAGGCTTAGAAGGGTAAGCCCTTAAAGGTGATGGGTTTGATTAACTACTGTGATTTCGGCAGCTTCATTGCCCCAGAAACGCACGATGCTGATTGAACAAGGTGCAACACTGGTTCTCCAGTAGGAAGGCCAGCCAGCCTGTAAAGCGTTCTTTAGGAAGCCTCTAATTGGCATCACGTGGGACACGACGATTACTGTTTGTCCTTCGTATTTGTCCAAGATATCGGCAAGGCCTTGTTGAACTCTGACATCAAACTCTTCAAGAGATTCGCCACCAGGTGGAGCAATTTTTACATCTCCACGCCATTGCTCATAGTGATCAGGCCAGTTCGATGCAACTTCCTGATTGGTGTGTCCATCCCAATCGCCAAATGATATCTCGGCAATGTCGTCGTTGATCTCTACTGACAGGCCCAGCTTTGAGGCAATAATGGCTGCCGTTTCGCGGGTTCTGGCAATCGGTGAGCTAACAACGATTGACGGTTTCAAAACTTTTGCATAAGCACCTGAATGGCTAACCTTTGACAGTGCTTCTGCTGCAGCTCGGGCATCCTGGATGCCTGCTTCTGAAAGCTGTGGGTCTTCCCCACCACGACCTGAGATA
>JBEDLY010000075.1:0-4965 GCA_041171365.1 Actinomycetota bacterium
GGTTCACACCAAGATGCAATCAAGAAGGGCTTCGAGAGAATGGCAGCTGATGCTGCTTCTCAAGGAGTAGACCAAGAGTCACTTGAGTGGGCTGTTCCTTATCTACCTATTGACCCTAAAGATGTTGGTAGAAACTACGAAGCAGTTATTCGTGTTAACTCTCAATCAGGTAAGGGTGGTGTTGCATACCTTCTAAAGAGTGATCACAACCTAGACCTTCCTAGACGACTTCAGATTGAGTTCTCCAGAGTCGTTCAGAACAAGACTGACTCTGAAGGTGGCGAAGTAACATCATCTGCACTATGGGCCATCTTCCAAGATGAGTATCTACCTGCAACAGTGGCTACTGAGAAGTGGGGAAGATTCGAACTAAAGAAGCTTTCAACCACCAGTGACATGGATGGGGTAGTCAACCTTGTAGCGGTGTTGCGCGATGGTGTTGAAGAGGTAGAACTAGAAGGAACCGGTAACGGACCTATCTCAGCCTTCCTTTCAATCCTTGAAAAACGTGGCATTCAGGCCCAGTTGCTTGATTACACCGAGCACACTCTAGGAGCCTCTAGCGATGCTCAAGCTGCTGCTTATATCGAACTAAAGGTTCAGGATCAGACTCTTTGGGGTGTTGGCATTGATGGAGACATCTCAAATGCCTCACTCAAGGCTGTCATTTCAGCGGTTAACCGAGCTCTGCGGTAATACTTGGATAGTGCCTACCTATAGAGATGAAGCAATCGTGCTACGCACCCACAAACTGGGTGAAGCAGATCGCATTGTCACACTGCTAACTAGGTATCACGGCCAGGTAAGAGCAGTAGCTAAAGGCGTTAGAAGAACAGCTTCTAAAATCGGTGCTCGCCTTGAACCATTCATGGTTGCTGACATTCAGTTCTACGAAGGTAAGAATCTAGACACTGTCACTCAAGCTGAAACTATCGGTGCTTACGGCAGCATGATCTCAGATGATTATTCTGCCTTCACTGTTGCCAACGTTATGGCGGAGACCGCTATGAGATTAACTGGAGAAGAAAGAGCTACCCAGCAATATCTATTGCTCATCGGTGCTCTTCGCTCTCTTGCTAATAAAGAACATGCTCCTGCACAGATTCTAGATAGTTATCTCCTTAGAGCATTAGCTGTTGCTGGATGGGCTGCTAACTTTGCCAACTGCACAGGTTGCAATGCTGAGGGTCCTCACACGGGTTTCGTTATTCAAACTGGGGGAGTTGTTTGTGCTGCGTGTATGCCACCAACAGCGGCTCTAATTAGCTATGAAGTTTCGCATCACCTGGGAGCACTACTTGCTGGTGAATGGGATGTAGTCGAGCAATCTAATGAACAAACCAAAGTTTCTGCTTCGGCTATCGTTAGTGCGTATAGTCAATGGCATATCGATCGTGGTTTGAAGTCGTTTAATCACTTGGAGAGAACATGAAGTTACCTAAGTTTGAAGGAGCTGTTCCTCAGCACGTAGCTATCGTGATGGATGGCAATGGTCGCTGGGCTAACGCTAGGGGACTTACAAGAGTCGAAGGCCATCGAGCTGGCGAAGCTGCTCTGATGGACGTCATTGAGGGTGCTATCCAGGCAGGGGTAAAGTATCTAACTGTTTTTGCTTTTTCAACAGAGAACTGGAAGAGATCTCCGGATGAAGTGAAGTTCCTAATGAACTACAACCGAGAGGTACTTCGTCGAAGACGTGATGAACTAGACGGTTGGAACGTAAGAATCAAGTGGGCTGGTAGAAGACCTAAGCTTTGGCCAACAGTCATTGATGAGCTCTTAATCGCTGAGAAGCAGACTGCCAAGAATAAAGGTCTGACCTTTACTATGTGTGTGAACTATGGCAGCCGTATCGAGATTGTGGATGCAATCAATCAGATTGTTGAAGACTCTAAGTCAGGCAAGCTCAATGGAGCTCTAACCGAGAAGAAGATGCAAAAGTACCTGCTAACCAAGGATTTGCCGGATGTTGACCTGTTTATCAGATCAAGCGGCGAGACCAGGATCAGCAACTTCTTGCTTTGGCAGTCTGCTTATGCTGAGTTTGTCTTCCTTGATGTCCTATGGCCTGATTTCTCTAGGAAAGACCTTTGGGAGGCTATTCAGCTGTATTCCAAGAGGAATAGAAGATTTGGTGGGGCAGTAGATAAGCCGAAGGAGCAAAAGGGCAAGTAAACTTGTTATCTCAAGCACCGCAGCCAACGGTGCCTTACCAAGGGAGCAATAATGGCAGCCCCAACTCGCCTCGATTCAGTTATCTCACTAGCTAAAAGACGTGGTTTCGTCTTCCCAGCGGGTGAAATCTACGGTGGTACACGCTCAGCGTGGGATTACGGACCACTTGGAGTAGAACTCAAAGAAAACATCAAACGACAGTGGTGGCGTGCAATCGTCAACTCTCGTGAAGACATTGTCGGTCTGGATAGCTCAGTAATCCTTCCTCGCAAGGTCTGGGAAGCATCCGGCCACGTTAAAGAGTTCACAGATCCTCTAATCGAGTGCACATCCTGTCACAAGAGATTTAGAGCCGATCACCTTGAAGAAGCTTTCGAAGAGAAGAAGGGCCGTGCTCCTTCTTCGATGGCTGAGATTCCATGTCCTAACTGTGGAACTAAGGATGTTTGGACTGAACCTAAGCTTTTCAATGGTCTGCTAAAGACCTACCTAGGCCCAGTTGAAGACGAGTCAGGTCTTCACTACCTACGACCTGAAACAGCTCAGGGTATTTTCGTGAACTTTGCCAACGTTTTAGGTGCGGCAAGAATGAAGCCTCCGTTTGGTATCGGTCAGATCGGTAAGTCATTCCGTAACGAAATCACTCCTGGAAACTTCATCTTCAGAACTCGTGAGTTCGAACAGATGGAAATGGAATTCTTTGTTGAGCCAGGAACTGATGAGCAGTGGCACGACTACTGGATCGAGCAGAGAATGAACTGGTATGTAGATCTAGGAATCAACAGAGATAACCTTCGTCTGTTCGAACACCCGAAGGAAAAGCTTTCTCACTATTCAAAGCGAACTGTTGACATCGAATACAAGTTCGGTTTCCAAGGATCTGAATACGGTGAACTAGAAGGTATCGCTAACCGTGGTGACTTCGACCTAACTACTCACTCACGTGAATCAGGCATTGATCTTTCATACTTCGATCAGGGAATTGGTGAACGTTGGACTCCATACGTTATTGAACCAGCGGCAGGTCTAACGAGATCACTTATGGCATTCCTTGTTGATGCGTACGCAGAAGATGAAGCTCCCAACACTAAGGGTGGAGTTGATGTTAGAACTGTTCTTCGTTTGGACTATCGACTAGCTCCTGTGAAGGTAGCTGTTCTACCGCTATCCAGAAATGAAGATCTATCACCTGTTGCTAAGAACTTGGCTCAAGAGCTTCGTGGTTACTGGAACATTGATTTCGATGATTCAGGTGCGATTGGTAGAAGATATCGTCGTCAGGACGAAATTGGAACTCCATTCTGTGTGACTGTGGACTTTGATTCACTTGAAGATCAAGCGGTTACTGTTCGTGAAAGAGACACAATGGCTCAAGAACGAGTATCGCTAGATAAGCTTCGCGGTTACTTGGCTGAGAAACTCATCTAATTCAAAACGTGAACACAACAGGTCAAGCACTTCAATACGGCGATATCACTATCGCTACGCCTGTTGTATTAGCTCCAATGGCAGGAATCACCAACACTGCCTTCAGAAGACTCTGTCGTGAATATGGCGGTGGTCTCTATGTTTCTGAGATGGTCACATCACGTGCATTAGTTGAGAGAACTGAAGAGTCGATGAGACTTATCGGTCATCATGAGAGTGAAGACATTAGATCAGTTCAGTTATACGGTGTTGACCCAAAAACTATTTCAGAAGCAATCACAATGCTAGTTTCTGAAAATAGAGCGGATCACATTGACCTGAACTTCGGATGCCCAGTTCCTAAGGTAACGCGCAAGGGTGGCGGCGCAGCTCTTCCTTATAAGCAAGATCTCTTTGCTGCGATTGTGAACAGCGCTGTCAAGGCTGCAGGTGAAATTCCTGTGACGGTGAAGATGCGTAAAGGTATCGATGCCGAGCATCTAACTTTCCTTGATGCTGGTAAAGCAGCTAGAGATGCTGGTGTTGCGGCGGTAGCCTTGCACGCTAGAACTGCATCCGAATACTATTCCGGAACAGCAGACTGGAACGCTATCTATGAACTGAAAGATGAACTAAGAGATGTTCAAGTGCTTGGTAATGGCGACATCTGGTCAGCAGGTGACGCTATTCGAATGATGCGTGAGACAGGCTGCAATGGCGTTGTGGTCGGAAGAGGATGCCTAGGAAGGCCTTGGCTATTCGCGGATCTTCAGCAGGCGTTTGAAGAGTATGCAAGAAACCCAAACTCCAACGCTGCGGTTGACCCAGTTCAACCAACTCTTGGTCAGGTTGCTGAGGCTTTCAAGAAGCATGCCATTTTGCTAGTTGAGTTCTTCGAATCTGAGGAGCGTGCTTGCAGAGACATTAGAAAGCATGTTGCTTGGTATTTCAAGGGCTATCCGGTTGGCGGTGAGTTCAGAGCTGCTCTTGCTCAAGTTGAATCAATTCAACAAATGGATGACATTCTAGGAACTATCGATTGGTCTGCTCCATACCCAGGTGAACTTGCTGAAGGCCCTAGAGGCCGTCTTGGTGGGGCTAAGACATGCGCTCTGCCAGAGAATTGGCTAGATTCACGCGAACTAGTCGGAGACCAGCGTAAGGTACTGCTAGAGGCAGAACTTGGAGTATCAGGCGGATGAGCACAGAGAAGTACACAGATTTCGATAAGGAAAGATTCCTTGTCGAAGATGGCTCTGGTCGCAGCGCCAGAACCGAGTTCGCTAGAGACAGAGCAAGAGTTACCCATTCATCAGCACTTAGAAGACTGGGTGCAAAGACTCAAGTTCTTCAACCAGGAACCAATGACTTTGCAAGAACAAG
>JBEDLY010000076.1:0-7784 GCA_041171365.1 Actinomycetota bacterium
ATGGCTCACTCTTCTACTGAACGTGCTCCGCACCTAGTTGCCCGTTATCTAGAGGAAGTAGCGGGTGCTTACCACCGCTGGTATGACGCTTGTCGTGTGACACCACTTTCAGGAAACCCAGTTGAATCAGTCCATAGAACAAGACTTTGGCTAAACAACGCAGCATCAGTTGTTCTAGCGAATGGTCTAAGAGTTCTTGGCGTTAGTGCACCGGAGCGTATGTAATGAATGAAAACAAACTAGCTCCAGCCTGGCTACCTGAGCCAAAAGATGTAAACGCAATCCAGCCTGGGATATGGCCGAAGAGTTTCAAGCGCGAGAGCGATGGACACATCTCTGTTGGAGGAAATGCAGTTGGCGATCTGGTCGCTCAGTTTGGATCTCCGCTCTACGTATTAGACAAGACAGAGTTCTTCAATAGAGCTAATCAAGTCATCAATGCTTTCTCTAAAGAAGCAGAGAAGCATGGCACTAAGGCAAAGATCTACTACGCCGGTAAAGCATTCCTATCAACTGAAGTTGTTCGTTGGGTTGATGCACTTGGCATGAACGTAGATGTTTCTTCTGGGGGAGAGCTAGCAGTTGCTCTAGCTGGTGGCATCGATCCAAAGCGCATTGGTTTGCACGGTAACAACAAGTCACACAGTGAAATTGGAAAAGCAGTTTCCGCAGGTGTGGGTGTGATAGTTATTGACAGCGACATTGAGATTGAAAGAATTGCATCTGCTGCTGGAGCTCAAGACAGAATTCAGCCAGTGAGACTTCGAGTGAACAGCGGAGTTCACGCTCACACCCACGAGTATCTTGCTACTGCTCGTGAAGACCAGAAGTTTGGAATTGCTATGGCAGATGTTCCAGCACTTGTTGAAAAGATTCGTTCACACAAGCACCTTCAGTTCCTTGGTCTTCATTCACACATCGGTTCACAAATCTTTGCTGTTGAAGGATTTGTTGAAGCAGCTAGGCGTTTAGTCTCACTGCAGGCAGAACTTCTAAAGGGTGGCCCAGTTCCTGAAATGAACCTCGGCGGTGGTTTTGGAGTTGCATACACTCCAGCAGATACTCCAATGGCTATCGAAGACATTGCTAAAGCCATCACAGATGCGGTTGCCAATGAGTGTTCTAAATTTGGAATTCCAGTTCCTGTTCTTGCGTATGAACCAGGAAGAGTAATCGTTGGTCCTGCGGGAATCACGATCTACAACGTTGGAACAACTAAAGATGTTCTAGTTGGTGAAGATGCCGTTGCTCGAAAGTACGTGAGCATAGATGGTGGAATGAGCGATAACGCTAGACCTGCCCTTTACGGAGCCGACTATAGCGTGACCCTTGCTTCGAGAGAATCAGGCTCTAAGCCTGCTCTGTCTAGAGTTGTTGGTAAGCACTGTGAATCTGGCGACATCGTTGTGAGAGACGCGTACCTTCCAGAAGACGTGGCTCCTAACGATTTATTGGCAGTAGCAACCACAGGAGCCTACTGTTTCTCACTAGCAAGCAACTACAACTATCTAGCTAGAGCTGCTGTAGTTGCAGTTTCTGAAGGCAAAGTTGATTTAATAGTTAGGTCCGAAACAGAAGAAGACTTACTGGCAAGAGATGTGAAGGTGTCACGATGATTGAATATCGACCAATAAGAGTTGCACTCTTGGGTGCTGGGTCTGTCGGTTCTCAAGTTGCCAGACTAATTCTTGAAAACAAAGAAGAGTTGGCAGCACGAGTCGGTGCTGAGCTTCAGCTAGCTGGAGTTCTTGTCAGAGACAAGAGAGCCGCTAGAGATTTCGGTATCCCTCAGGACCTCATCACAACAGAAGCTGATCAACTCATTCTTGGTGCAGACATCGTAATTGAAGTTATGGGTGGCATTGAGCCGGCTCGCACCTACATCTTGGCTGCTTTGAATTCAGGTAGCGATGTAATTACTGCTAACAAAGCTCTTCTTGCAACTCACGGAACTGAATTGTTTGAAGTTGCTGAACAGGTAGGAGCTCAACTTTACTTCGAAGCAGCAGTAGCCGGAGCTATCCCAATTATTCGACCACTACGTGAATCTTTGGCTGGAGATAAAGTCAAGCGAATCATGGGAATCGTGAATGGGTCAACCAACTTCATTCTTGATCGCATGGATTCAACCGGAGCAACTTTAGAAGACGCTATGGCTGAGGCAACCAAGCTTGGTTACCTAGAAGCAGATCCTGTTTTGGATGTTGAAGGATACGATGCAGCTCAAAAAGCAGCCATCTTGGCATCCCTTGCTTTCCATACTGAAGTTCCTTTGGAGAAGGTTTACCGTGAGGGAATCACTAAGGTCACTCAGGCTCAAATGGCAGCAGCCAAGAGAGACGGTTACGTAATAAAGCTTTTGGCTATTTGCGAAAAGATTTCAGCAGATGCAGAAAACCCTGAAGAAGGAATCTCTGTTCGTGTTTATCCAGCTCTGGTGCCACTAGAACACCCGCTAGCTTCAGTTCGCGGTGCATTCAATGCCGTGTTCGTTGAAGCAGAAGCTGCTGGAAGTTTGATGTTCTACGGTGCAGGTGCTGGTGGAATCCAAACAGCATCTGCAGTTATGGGTGATTTGGTTTCTGCTGCGAAACGTCACGTTGCCGGTGGTCCTGGGCTTGCTGATTCAGTTCACGCTGAACTAGAAGTTCTACCAATCAGCAGAATCACAACTAGGTACCAGATCACACTTGAAGTAACAGACCAGCCTGGTGTGCTTGCTTCAGTTGCAAACATCTTTGCTAACCACAACGTTTCTATTGAAACAGTTGAACAGTCTTCAAAGAAGATCCAGGCAGAAACAACTGCTTGGTTAGAAATTGGAACTCACGAGGCTACTGATAAGTCATTAGCTGCAGTAGTAAGTGAACTCGACGCCAGTGCTGCCGTTGAACAAATCACCTCTGTCATCAGAGTTGAAGGAGTATAAAAATGGCCCATCAATGGCGTGGAGTAATCAACGAGTATTTTGACCGACTAGACATCGAGCCTGGCACCAAGGTAATCACTTTGGGTGAAGGAGGAACACCTCTGGCTGAAAGTTGAAGGCATGAACCCAACTGGTTCATTCAAAGACCGCGGTATGACTATGGCTGTTACCAAAGCAGTTCACCATGGAGCAAAAGCTGTTATTTGTGCATCAACCGGTAACACTTCAGCAAGTGCTGCTGCCTATGCTGCTGCGGCCGGTGTGAAGTCTGTAGTTCTAATCCCTGAGGGCAAGATCACTATGGGTAAGTTGGCACAAGCCGTTGCTCATAAGGCAGACATTCTTCAGGTTCGAGGAAACTTCGATGACTGCCTAGTTCTTGCCAGAGAACTGAGTGAAAACTATGCGGTTCACCTTGTGAACTCTGTGAACCCAGACCGTATTGAGGGTCAAAAGACTGCCAGTTTCGAAGTTGTTGAATCCCTAGGCTTTGCTCCTGATTTCCATGTGCTGCCTGTTGGTAACGCTGGTAACTACAGTGCTTACTTCAAGGGTTATCTAGAGGAATTCAATGCTGGAACCATAAAGGGTGTTCCAGTGATGTGGGGATTCCAAGCTGAAGGTTCAGCACCATTTGTTGCAGGGCACCCAATTGCTAATCCTGAAACTATTGCTACTGCTATTCGAATTGGTAACCCAGCATCTTGGGATCTAGCCCTAAGTGCTCAAGATTGCAGCAAGGGAGAGTTTGGTGCAGTTAGTGATGAAGAGATTTTATGGATGCACCGATTCCTTTCAAATGAAGTTGGAGTATTCGTAGAGCCTTCTTCAGCTACTGGCGCAGCAGGTCTTTACAAGAACTCAAAGCTTGGCAAAGTTCCGAGCGGAGCAAAGATTGTTGTCACTGTTACAGGTCATGGTTTGAAAGATGTTGGTTGGGCGTTGAAGGATGCCAACGGTGGAGACATTACTCCAGTCTCTTGTTCTAAAGACACCAGTGAAGTTGCAGAACTTCTTGGATTGGATAAGAACTAATGCGTTTAGATCAAGCCAACGCAATGCTGGACCGCAAGGTTGTCGTTAAGGTTCCTGCAACAACAGCAAACCTAGGTCCAGGCTTTGACACCTTAGGAATGGCTCTTTCTTTTTATGACGAACTTGAAGTTCAAGCTGTAGATGCTTTGGATGCTCAGGTTGAAGTTATTGGTGAAGGTCAGGGAGAAGTTCCAACAGGGGATGAGAATCTTGTTGTTAAGGCAATTGCCTACACTTTTCAATACCTGAGACAACCACTTCCAGGATTGAGACTCAGAGCCCATAACTTCATTCCTCACGGTAGAGGAATGGGATCTTCGGGAGCGGCAGTAGTTTCAGGAATCATGGCTGCCAAAGGACTACTTGAAGGAATTGTCGAAATTAGTCCAGCTCAGTTATTGGACATTGCTACCAAACTTGAAGGCCACCCTGACAATGTTGCACCAGCCCTATTTGGTGGTCTAACTATTGCTTGGCACGATGAGACCGGACCTAAGCACAAGAAGCTTTTCGTTCACAGAGGCGTTTCACCTCTAGTTCTAGTTCCACAGAACAAGATGTCCACAGAATTGGCTAGATCTTTGCAACCTGATTCAGTTCCTCACGATGACGCTGTATTCAACGTTTCTCGTTCAGCTTTGCTTATTGCTGCTCTAACCCAGAGCCCTGAGCTATTGCTAGCAGCTACTGAAGACCGTCTGCACCAGGCTTACAGGGCTAAGGCCATGCCTGAAACTGATGCTCTGATCACGACTTTGAGAGATGCAGGTCACGCAGCTGTGGTTTCAGGAGCAGGCCCGTCTGTCCTAGTTTTAGCCTCAGATCCTGCTCAAAGACTGGCTGCAGCCAGCCTGGCAGCTGAGAAGTTCCCAACATGGAGCCCATTGATGTTGGCTGTAGACTTCAAAGGTGCTACTGTAGCAACGTACACAAATCTTGGGGCTAATCAATAGCCATCCAAATCCAAATCCCGTAAATACTTACGGTTCCAGCATGACAAGGGTCGTGCACCAAGCAATCCACCTCCAAAAAAGAAACCGATTGCTAACTAAGAAAGAGTCAAACAAACATGGATGAAGTCCAAACAGAAAATTCTCCAAAGAGATCACGTCGCGTAACTGCAGTTCCTGCAACCGACGCACCGGTTGAAGCTAAGAAGCCAGCCCGTTCTCGCAAGAGTGAAGATGCTGCTCCTGCAGCAGCTCCAGCAGCATCAACTGATGCACCTGCCGAGCGTTCAAACACTAGAACTCGTAACCGTTCAGCTGCACCTAGCGATTCAGCTCCTAAAGCTGAAGGTTCACAAGAATCAAGTTCAGAGCGTCCAGCTCGTAGCGAGTTCGATGGTGAACGTCCAGAGCGTTCAGAGAGAAACGAACGTCAGGGTCAGAACCGTAACCGTAATCGCAACCGTAACCGCAATGGTGGAAACGATCGCTTCCGCGACCGTGGACCTCGTCGCAACAACGAGCGCGATGAAGTTGACACCGAGATCTCTCCAGACGATGTATTAGTACCTGTAGCAGGTATCTTGGACATCCTAGACAACTACGCATTCGTTCGCACCACCGGTTACCTAGCTGGTCCAAACGATGTTTATGTTTCCCTCGGTCAGGTTAAGAAGTATTCACTTCGTAAGGGTGACGCTGTTGTTGGTGCAATCCGCCAGCCTCGTGAAGGTGATTCACCTTCAAGAACTAAGTTCAATGCAATCGTTCGTGTTGACTCAGTTAACGGACAGACTCCTGAAGAAGCAGCTAACCGTGTTGAGTTTGGCAAGCTAACTCCTCTATACCCTCAGACTCGTCTGCGTCTAGAGACTGAGCCAAACAAGCTCTCAACAAGAATCATTGACCTTGTAGCTCCTATTGGTAAGGGTCAGCGTGGACTTATTGTTTCACCACCTAAGGCTGGTAAGACTTTGGTTCTACAGGCTATTGCTAACTCAATTGCTGTGAACAACCCAGAGGTTCACCTAATGGTTGTTCTAGTTGATGAGCGTCCTGAAGAAGTTACAGACATGCAGAGAACTGTTAAGGGTGAAGTTATTGCTTCTACTTTTGACCGTCCAGCAGAAGATCACACAACTGTTGCTGAGCTTGCAATCGAAAGAGCAAAGCGTCTAGTTGAGATGGGTCACGACGTTGTTGTGTTGCTTGACTCAATTACACGTCTAGGTCGTGCTTACAACCTTTCAGCTCCAGCATCAGGTCGTATTCTTTCCGGTGGTGTTGATTCATCAGCACTGTATCCACCAAAGCGTTTCTTTGGTGCTGCTAGAAACATTGAAGATGGTGGATCACTAACCATCCTTGCAACAGCTCTAGTTGAGACTGGTTCAAAGATGGACGAAGTTATCTTCGAAGAGTTCAAGGGAACTGGAAACATGGAACTTCGTCTTTCACGTTCACTTGCTGACAAGAGAATCTTCCCTGCTGTTGATGTGAACGCATCTGGTACTCGTCGCGAAGAAATGTTGATGAGCCCTGATGAGACCAAGATTGTTTGGAAGCTTCGTCGTGCTCTTGCAGGCCTTGAGCAGCAGCAAGCTCTTGAGCTTGTTCTAAACCGTCTAAAGGAAACTAAGAGCAACGTTGAGTTCCTAATGATGGTTCAGAAGTCCATGCCTGTAGCAAGCGGATCTGAAAGCGAATAATGTTATCTTCAGTCCAGGCTTTACTGGCTGAACATGCAGAGTTGCAAAGCCAACTTTCTGAGGCCTCAGTCCACGCCAATCCAGTTCTTGCAAAGAAACTTAACCGCAGGTATGCCGAACTAAACGCAATCGTTTCTGCCTACCATGTTGTTAATTCAATGCAGTCAGATCTAGATGCCGCTAAAGACATGGCTAAGGAAGATGAAAGCTTTGCAGCGGAAGTTCCTGCCTTAGAAGAAGCTCTTCACGAAGCAACTGAGAAACTTAGAAGACTTCTAATCCCTAGAGACCCTGATGATGGCCGCGATGTCATTATGGAAATCAAGGCTGGTGAAGGTGGTGCTGAATCAGCACTATTTGCAGCTGACCTTTTCAGAATGTATATCCAGTATGCAAACAGCAAGGGCTGGAAGACAGAAATCCTAGACAAGAACGAATCAGATCTTGGTGGATTCAAAGATGTTCAGATTGCTATCAAGGGCAAATCGTCAGATCCTGCTGAAGGGGTCTGGGCTCACCTGAAGTATGAGGGTGGTGTTCACAGAGTTCAGCGCGTTCCAGTGACGGAAACTCAAGGAAGAATCCACACTTCCGCAGCCGGTGTTCTTGTTTTCCCAGAAGTAGATGCTCCTGAAGAACTTGAAATTGCTGCAAACGAAATTCGCGTCGATGTCTTTAGATCATCAGGTCCTGGTGGACAGTCTGTTAACACCACTGACTCTGCAGTTCGTCTAACTCACATTCCAACCGGAATTGTTGTGTCCATGCAGAACGAAAAATCTCAGCTACAAAACCGTGAAGCTGCGATGCGTGTTCTTAGAGCTCGTCTGTTGGCAGCTCAGCAGGAAGCTCTTGAAGCAGAACTAAGTGCTGCTCGTAAGTCACAGGTTAAAAGCGTTGACCGTAGCGAGAGAATCAGAACTTATAACTTCCCAGAGAACCGTATTGCAGATCACCGCACAGGTTACAAGGCTTACAACCTAGATCAGGTAATGGATGGAGCACTTGAGCCTGTTGTTCAATCAGCTATCCAAGCCGATGAAGAGGCGAGACTAGCCGCTCTTGGTGAGAACGAGTAATGAAACTCTCTGCTGCTATTGAAGTGGCATCAGCAAAGTTTGAAAAAGCTGGAATTGAATCTTTTCAAGCTGATGCTGAAATTCT
>JBEDLY010000077.1:0-4757 GCA_041171365.1 Actinomycetota bacterium
TTGGACCACTGCAGATTACCTGGCAGGCAGAAGAATTTGAAGATTCACAACTATCAGCACTAGGAGCAGATTATGACTCATGATGAACAACAAGATTTACAAGTTGAAACTCAAGAGGAGTCAACAGAAACTACTGAGCAACAAAGCGTAGTTTCTCAGGACCCACGTGAGTCTTTAGCAATCAATGAGCCAATCAACCCTGATTCACTTCAAGGGGCAATCGAAGCTATCTTGATGGTTGCTGAAGTTCCTCTATCTCTAGTTCATCTGGCAACAGCTCTTGATACTCCAGTGCCAGACATTAGACAGGCGGTCCTAGCTGTTAAAGATGACTTCGATGGCGTCAATGGAACTCGTCCAAGAGGATTCGAGATTCGTGAAGTTGGGGGAGGTTGGAGAGTGTTCGTTCGTGAAGATTATGAATGGGCGGTTCGAGAGTTCATTTCAAACGAGAACCCAACAAAGCTTTCTCAAGCAGCATTGGAAACTTTAGCTGTAATTGCATACCGCCAACCGATTGCTAGAGGTCAGATCGCCTCTATCCGTGGTGTTAACGTGGACAGCGTTGTTAGAACTCTTCTAAGTAGAGGTCTAATCACAGAACTATTCACAGACAGCGAAACCGGAGCTATCAACTACGGAACCACACCTACTTTCCTAGAAACCCTAGGAATCAATGCTCTGGAAGACCTTCCATTGATTAGCCCTTACCTTCCAGATGCAAACTCTGAATTAGGTTCCGACATCTCAGTTAGTAAGTAATCATGACCGAAACAAATGAAGGCGTAAGACTTCAAAAAGTACTAGCAAACGCAGGCGTAGCTTCAAGACGTGCCAGCGAGGAACTAATCACATCTGGTGCTGTAAAGGTAAACGGCAAAGTTGTAAAAGAACTTGGAACCAGAATTGATCCTGAAAACGACAAGGTGTCTGTTCGAGGCACACCTATTCAACTTGATGCATCCCGCGTTTACATGGCATTGAATAAGCCAATTGGAGTTATTTCTTCAATGGCGGACGAGTTTGGAAGGCCAGACCTTAGCCAATACGCATTACGTTCAGATCGCATTTATAACGTGGGCAGACTAGATGCTGACACCTCAGGTCTTCTAATTCTTACTAATGATGGTGAACTGGCGAATATGCTTGCTCATCCGAAGTTTGGTGTTACCAAGACTTATGTTGCAAAAGTTGAAGGCACTGTTACCGCTCAAGAGATCAACAAGTTAACAACCGGTGTTGAGCTTGAGGATGGCATGATGAATGCCGACAAGGCGACTCTGATTGATTCGAATCCTTTTGAGTCGTTAGTTGAGATTGTTATTCACTCAGGTAAGAACCGTGTGGTTAGAAGAATGTTTGAATCAATCGGGCACCCTGTGAAAGACCTTGTTCGCAGACAGTTCGGTCCTGTGCATTTAGGACCGCTAAAGCCTGGGCAAACCAGACTCCTAAGTAAAGTTGAAGTGGGAGCACTGCTGAAATCTGCTGAAGGTAAACAAAGCAGACCTCCAAGACCAAAGTCCAAAGGTGGACAGTCAGCAAAAGCTAAGCCGAAAGGACGAAGAAGTGGCGTATAGAGCAATCCGTGGAGCAATCCAACTAGATTCCGATGAGCGCGAGCATCTTCTAAAGCTCACTGCTGAGTTGATTTCAAAGATGATGCATGCAAACAATCTGCACACTGATCAGTTGATTTCAATCCTCTTCACCGCAACCCCTGATATCACAAGTGAATTTCCAGCACTGGCTGCGAGAGAACTTGGCCTAGGTGACGTTCCACTAATGTGCTTCGTTGAGATGAATGTAAAGTCTGCTCTGCCACGAGTAATTAGAGTCATGATCAACGCGGAGTCCGAAACACCGAGATCTGAAGTTCAGCACATATACCTAAGAGGTGCTGCAGCTCTTAGATTGGACATAGCTCAGTGAGTGTTCGCACCAAGGGTCAAGTACATGTAATTGGTGCGGGTTTGCTCGGCACCAGCATTGGTCTGTCGCTTAGAAAGCTAAATGTTGATGTTTCTGTCGAAGACTCTTCTCCAGCAGTCCAATCACTTGCCATCGACTTTGGTGCAGGTAGAAAACTAGATTCTTCAGACGATGTTTCTGTTGTCGTAGTTTGTGTGCCACCTGATGTGACGGCTGCCACAATTATCTCCGCACTAGATAGATTCCCTGGTGCTGTTGTCACAGATGTTGCCAGTGTTAAGGCGGCAATCCTTGACGAACTACTTTCTGCTACTGCTGACACTTCCCGTTACGTAGGTTCTCATCCAATGGCTGGAAGAGAAAAAGGTGGAGCACTATCTGGTCGACCTGATTTATTCGCAGGTAGACCTTGGGTGATTGCAGTTGAGGATAAGACCAACCCAGAAGCTGTTGATGTTGTGGAGAAGCTTGCCCTTGATCTTGGTGCCACAACACTTCGTCTTTCCTCAAAAGATCACGACAGAGCAGTTGCTCTAATCTCACATGCACCACAGGTTGTTTCAAGTTTGCTTGCTTCTAGATTGCAAGAGGCTGATGACTTTGATTTAGCTTTAGCTGGGCAGGGAGTTAGAGACACAACCAGAATCGCTGCAAGTGACCCTAAGCTTTGGCTTCAAATTCTTTCAATGAATGCCGATGAACTAATCCCAGTCTTGAGAGCATTCCAAGACGATCTGGCCGGAGTAGTAACTTCGCTTCAGAATGTTTCAGGCACAGGTTCGCTTGCCAAGATTGGAAGCGTTCTAGAAAAGGGAAATCTAGGTATTTCTAGATTGCCTGGTAAGCACGGAACTAGAAACACTTCCTACTCTCAGGTTGTCGTGATGATTGACGACAAGCCAGGTGAACTTGCTAGATTGCTCAATGAAATTGGCGAGGCCAAGGTCAACATTGAAGACCTTAAGCTAGATCACGCAACAGGTGCACAAGTTGGTTTGGTAGACCTCTATGTCTTGCCAGCAGCCGAAGAGAAACTAATCGAGACTTTGAAGATCAATGGCTGGCGGTTGGCGGGCTAAATGCATATCGTTGCCATTGACGGACCAGCTGGTTCAGGTAAATCAAGTGTCAGTAAGGCATGCGCTAAGAGTCTTGGTTACGGCTACCTAGATACAGGGGCTGCCTATAGAGCTTTGACTTATGCCGTTCTCTCGATGGGTTTGGAAATTGCAGGCAAATCTGCCGAAGAAATAGCAGAAAACTTTGATTACTCAATTTCCTTAGATCCAGAGAATTACTGGGTAAAAGTGGGGGAGATTGACGTTACCTATGAAATAAGAAGCACTCAGGTAGGGGAAGCCGTAAGCCAGTTCGCTGGTTTGCCTCAGGTGAGAGAGTACATGCTGACGCTAACTAGGGCTCTAGTTGGGCATTCAGGACTTGCTGGGGTGATTGTTGAGGGAAGAGATATCACCACAAAGGTGTTCCCAGAGGCAAAAACTCGTATTCTGCTAACAGCCAGTGAAGAAGTTAGACTAGGAAGACGTTCCGCTGAACTTCCAGAAGGCACCGTAGTTGCCGATCAAGTTACTAAACGCGACCAAAACGACTCTAAAGTAGTTGATTTTCTCGTGCCTGCCCAAGGAGTAAAGCTGGTTGATTCGACGGAACTCGATTTTGATCAAACTGTGAGAGCAATTACCGCTCTGGTAGTCAATAACTAGTAAGAGGCGAAGATGGACGAACAAGAATTTAATGAAGAAGGGCTAGACCCTGCGTTCATTGAACGTCTTAACTCAATCTCAACCGAAGAGGAAGAGGCGAGAGTCAATGCCCTTCGTGCAGGGCTTGCCGACTATGAGCTAGATGAAGATGACATTGATGTCCTTGAGCAGATCGGGGCAGCTGACGGAGTTCCAGTATTGCTACCTGCTTTGCCTGTTCTGGCTATTGTTGGTAGACCAAATGTTGGTAAGTCCGCTCTAGTAAACAGAATTATTGGACGTCGAGAAGCTGTTGTTGAAGATAAGCCAGGTGTTACTCGCGACCGTGTTTCATACAAAGCTGAATGGAATGGACGTAAGTACACACTTGTAGACACCGGTGGTTGGGAACCAGATGCCAAAGGTATTGATAAGTCAGTAGCCCTTCAAGCAGAAATTGCAGTTGAACTTGCTGATGCAGTTCTTTTCGTTGTTGATGCAACAGTAGGTCCAACAGCAACTGATGAGCGTGTTGTGAAGATGCTTCGTGCAAGCAAGAAGCCAGTAATGCTTCTTGCTAACAAGGTTGATGACGAGCGCATGGAAGCAGAAGCTGCTTCACTTTGGTCTTTAGGTTTGGGTGAACCATATCCGGTTTCAGCTTTGCACGGTAGGGGAGTAGCGGATGTTCTAGACAAGATCATCGCAGTCCTTCCTGAAGTTTCAGCGGTAGCCAAACAAGAATTTGGTGGACCAAGAAGAGTAGCCATCATTGGGCGACCTAACGTAGGTAAGTCTTCACTCTTGAATAAAGCAGTTGGCTCTGAGCGAGCTGTTGTGAATGACCTTGCAGGAACAACAAGAGATCCAGTGGATGAGCAAGTTGAACTGGGCGGAAAAGTCTGGCGATTCATTGACACCGCTGGTATTCGCAGAAGAGTTCACCTTGCTCAAGGAGCAGACTTCTATGCATCCCTTAGAACTGCTTCTGCTCTTGAAAGAGCTGAAGTCGCAGTTGTTGTTTTGGATGTTACTGAGAAGATCAGCGAAGCAGACATTCGCATTGTTGACATGGCCCTTGAATCAGGTCGTTGTCTTGTGTTGGCCTTCAACAAGTGGGAC
>JBEDLY010000078.1:0-5323 GCA_041171365.1 Actinomycetota bacterium
CCTATTACTAGACGCCAGATCATGAGGGTTAGCTTTCCTCTATCGTTGCTCACTTCATAGCCCGCATCTCTAACGGCTTGCACTAGAAGGTCTCTTGAAACGTCCGTGTTGGAACTCACATGGGCTGTTTCGCTGGCAAAGTCAACGTAGGCGTTAACTCCAGCAACTTTATTCAGGTTCTTTTCTACTCGACGTGCACAAGCTGTGCACGTCATCCCCTGAATATCTAGTTCTAACTTAATTTGTAGCCAGCCTCTTCAACTGCTGCAGTTACTTGAGCATCATCAACGCTCTCGTCAACACTTAGAGTGGCTGTTCCTGTGGCAGATGAAACCTTTACATCCTGAGCGCCTGGAAGCTTAGATAGCTCCTTAGTGACAGACATTTCGCAGTGCCCGCAGGTCATTCCTTCAATTTTTAGATCGATTACTTTAGCCATCGTGTCCTCTCGATAGCCCAATTATCCCATAACCATTTTGGAGAGATACAAGTACCACCTGCCATTGGGTTGATGTTCGCCAATGACGGAATCTAGAAGGACTTTTGCTTAGGATAGGCAGTTAGCATTGAGGCATGAAGACAGTAGCTAGAGCGTCAGTAGTTGTTATGGTTTTGACCTTAACTGGCCTTGGCCTGTCGGGCTGCATAACCATCAACGAATCAACAGATAGATCCAGCAAGCACATGGATCCGAATTCACATCATGGCAGCAGCCATTCGATGGTGATCACTAATAAGAAGAGTTTTGCTGAAGCAATGGTCCCTCATCACCAGCAAGCAATTGACATATCTGAGTTTGCAAAAACAAACACATCAAATCCTGGGATTTTGGCAATGGCAGAGAAGATTATTGGGCAACAGACCCCTGAAATCCAGAAAATGGCTGCATGGCTTGAAGGTAAGAGCTTTGACAACTCCATGATTATGGATGGCATGCTCTCAGGAGCACAAGTAGCAGAACTAAAAGACTCTCAAGGTGCAGAATTTGACCAGCTCTATGTTCAATACATGGTTCAGCATCACGAAGGTGCCATTGCGATGGCAGCTGATGCGCTTGGCATAGACGACCCAGAACTTTCAGAATTTGCTAACAGTATTATCAAAAACCAAACTGCAGAGATTGAAGAGTTGATGGCTCTTCTCAACAACTAACTAAAACAATCGAAAGGTAACAGTGTCTAACTCCCCAATGAAGTTTGATGTGAGCGAAGTAATTGATGGCATTAAGGGCATGGTTTCTTCTGCCATGAACACATCTAGCAAGATGGGTTCAAAATCTCCAACTGCTGCAGATCTAAAAGTAGCCGTACTTAGCGTGCTCAAGGCTGATGCCAAAAACGGTAAAGAAGTTATTCAGGCCATTTCGGTCGTTAGCGGTGGCACTTGGACTCCAAAGAAGAGTGCAATCTATCCTCTTTTGGAAGAACTGACCGATGAAGAGTTAGTAGCAATCAAGATTGAGAAAGAACTTCGTGTTTATAGCCTTACTAAAAAGGGCAAAACTTACTTAGTCGATGAACTGGCAAAGAAAGAAGAAGCCAAAGACAAGCCTGCCTCCTCTAAGAACAACTGGGTGGAAATTAACTCTGCAGGTGTGAAGGCAAGCGTTAAGTTAGCTCAAGCTCTAGCTCAAGTGGCTCAGACTGGAACTCCAGATCAGCAGAAGAGAGCAACGGAACTAGTGGATGAGACTCGACGTAAGGTTCACGCGATCCTCGCCGAGGATTAGTTCATGGCAAAAGAATCTGCCCTAGGTTCAAAAGCTAGAAACGCTAAGGCTCTCAAATCAAGATATAGACGCATCATGCGTTTTTCTACCCACGTTCTCGTCCAGAGTTGGTGGTATGAGCTAGCTCTTCCATCACTAGGTTTCGGAAAGATTACTTCAAGAGGGCGAATCAAGCGACTAACCAGACAGGCTAAAAAGTTTCACGACTTAGCAGCAGACCTTGGTGGTTTGATGATCAAGCTTGGTCAGTTCCTTTCTTCACGGCTAGATGTGCTTCCCGTTGAGATTACGAGCCAGTTAGAGGGCCTTCAGGATGAGGTTAAGCCAGAGAAGTTCTCCGAGATTCTTGAGCAAATAGAAAATGAGCTGGGTTTATCTTCTCACGAAGCCTTTTCCTCCTTTGAAGAAGTGCCGCTTGCCGCCGCATCTCTTGGTCAGGCTCACCGAGCAACCCTGTCCCCTGCTCTATCTGAAGATTTAGGTTTTAGCGATGTTGTTGTGAAAGTCCTACGACCAGGAATTGAAGAGATTGTTGAAGTAGACATCAGGGCTCTTCGCAAAGTGGGCGTAATTTTGTCCAAGGTGAAACTGGTATCTAAGCGAGCTGATGCCCCTGCGCTTGTTGAAGAGTTTGCTGCAACAAGTTTGGAAGAGATTGACTATCTAAATGAGGCCAAGAACTTGGAAAAGTTCAAAGCTAATTTTGCAAACGATAAGCGAGTGAGTGTTCCTGAAGTAGTCTGGGAACGAACTTCTAGAAGAGTAATGGCTCTAAGTGATGTAACAGCGATCAAGATCACAGATGTTGAATCTCTGAAACATGCAGGCATTGATCCAAATGCCGTGGCTGCTGAGTTAGCTAGAGTAACCTTCGAACAGTTCTTTGTAACCGGCTTCTTCCATGCTGACCCGCATCCAGGAAATATCTTTGTTACTCCCCAACCCCAAGATTCGGACATTGATTTCAGTCTCACCTTTATTGACTTCGGCATGATGGGTGAGATTACCGATCAGCAGAGACTAGACCTTCAGAGACTTCTGTTTGCTCTGGCATCTAGAGACCCAAGAGCAACTCTTGAAGCCACCCAGAAACTCAACTTCCTACTGCCTAGCGTTGACACCTATGAACTAGAGCGTGCCCTTGAAACACTGTTCGAGCGTTTTGGTGGCTTGGGTGTAGCGGATCTAATTCAGACAGACCCTAAAGAAATTAGAGACTTGGCATTGCAGTATGGGCAAATCATAAGAACCCTGCCATTCCAACTCCCTGAAAACTACCTACTTTTATTCAGATCTCTTTCACTTATCTCTGGAGTAACAAGTTCTTTGAACAGGAACTTCAATCTTTGGGATGCAGTTGACCCATTTGCTAGAAGCTTGCTCTCTCAAGGTGGCGGTCTGCTCAAGACTTTTGCCTCACAGGCTTTAGACATCCTGACTACCCTGGTTAGACTGCCGCAAAGGCTAGACAACCTGGCCTACAAAATAGACAAGGGCGAGCTAATCTCAAGAGCACCCGAAACTGAAAGACGAATCAGAGTCCTCGATTCAAGTGTTAGACGTGCCACAGCAGGAATCATTTTTAGCACTTTGATGATTTCTGGGATTCTTCTTCGCAATCAAGGTGATGATCTTGGTTCATTCCTTATGGGATCATCCCTTGTCCCACTTATCTATGCTCTAGGACTATTTAGAGCCCGATAGAACAATCCAGATTAGAGAAAACCCCGAGTTCAATCGAACTCGGGGTTATTTCTTGGTGGACCTAAGGGGATTTGAACCCCTGACCCCCTGCATGCCATGCAGGTGCGCTACCAGCTGCGCCATAGGCCCATGTAACTCCCCTTAGATTACTACACTTCTTGGAACTTGGACTGGGCTGGTCTCTCTCGCGAAAAATATCAAGAAATTATCGGTTAGTTTTCAGGTTTAGGCGTGTCGCCCTGTATTTGTATGCCAAAGTATAAATACGTCAGAACTGGATAACGGGACTCAAAGCCCACAGTTGTATGACGGGTTAAGAATGCATTACCTCCATCTAATAACCCATTGAAAGGTTAGTCAATTGACTACATCCAAATTAAGCCTTAAAGGCCGCATCACAGCACTATCAGCTTCACTTGCAGTAGCAGCATTGGCACTAACCGGCTGTGCACCAGCCGAAAAAGCAGACTTCGGGGAGCTAAACGTTCAGCTTTCTTGGATCAAGAACTCAGAGTTTGCTGGTGAGTTCTTTGCAGTAGAGAACGGTTACTACACAGACGCTGGATTCTCAGCCGTAAACCTAGTTGCAGGTCCTGCAGCCACAGAAGCTGAAGTTCTTTCAGGAAACGCTCTAGTTGGTATTGCTAACCCAATCTCAACAGCTCCAATCATCTTGGGTGAGAACGCTCCTCTAAAGATCATTGGTACTACCTACCAGAAGAACCCATTCACCATTTTGTCTCTAAAGGACGGTGCAAACATTGCTACCATCCAGGACCTAATTGGTAAGAGAATCGGTGTTCAGGCTGGTCCTAACGAGACATTGTTCGATGCATTGCTAAAGGCAAACGGCATTGACGCATCTCAGGTAACTAAGGTTCCAGTTCAGTACGACCCAGCCCCACTAGTAAACGGTGAAGTTGATGGTTTCTTGGCTTACGTAACCAACGAATCATTCGTTGTTGGTCAAACCCAGGAAGTAACCAACCTACTATTTGCTGACAACGGTCTACCGTTTGTTACTGAGAGCTTTGTTGTTACCCAGGACTCAATCGATAACAACCGCGAAGCACTCAAGGCATTCCTAAAGGCAACAATCCTTGGTTGGAAAGACTCAATTGCTGACCCAGACGGTGGAGCAGATCTTGCTCTAAACATCTACGGTAAGGACCTAGGCCTAAACGCTGACAAAGAGTACTACCAGTCAAAGACTCAGAACCTATTCACAATCAGCGATTCAATGATTGCTCAGAACCTAGCAACCCTAGAGGCTGCAGGCTACACAATCACTGCTGAGCAGTTGTTCGACCTAAGCCTCCTTGCAGAGGTTTACGAAGAAAACCCAGAACTAAAGGGCTAATTCACAAAATGTCTAGCACTACCGATGCCACTGCTCAGAGCAATGCTCTGGGCAGTGGCATCACCATTTCCAATTTGAGTAAGACCTTCCAAATAGGCAAAGAGAAGATTGTCGCTATCGAGAATGCATCGCTTCATAGCGATAAAGGCTCTTTCCTTTCACTGCTAGGTCCTTCTGGTTGCGGTAAGTCAACCATTCTTAGAATTCTTGCCGGGCTTGAAACACCTAGCTCAGGCTTTGCAACGGTCGATGGCAAAGATCCTCAGGATCTTCGTAAGAACCACGAACTTGGTATTGCATTCCAAGATTCAGACGCTGTCTAGTCATGTCATCTAGGGCACCAAAAGGCTCATCTAGAAGCAATACAGAAGGCTGAACGATAAGTGCTCGAGCGATGGAGACACGCTGACGCATACCACCGGAGAGTTGTGCTGGCTTAGCCTTCTCGAATCCTTGAAGACCAACAAGTTTGATGATGTCTTCTAGAACCTTAGGGTCAAGTTCTTCTCCTGAGATTTCAAGAGGGAGTT
>JBEDLY010000079.1:0-4583 GCA_041171365.1 Actinomycetota bacterium
AAAGCTTCAGCCAGTTATTGACTATGAAGTTGATGAGAAGAAGAGAACCGTTGGAATCCTTGAACCTGGTATTCAGAAGGTTGAAGATTACCTAGGTATCTCTAATCTTTATGAGGCAGCCAACACTCCACTGATCTCTTTCCTAAACAACTCTCTAAAAGCTAAAGCTCTATTCAAGGCTGACAAGGATTACGTTGTCATGAAGGGCGAGGTGTTGATTGTTGATGAGCACACCGGACGTATTCTTGAAGGCCGTCGTTACAACGAAGGTATGCACCAGGCGATTGAAGCCAAAGAAGGTGTTGCTATCAAGGCTGAGAACCAGACTCTAGCCACAGTTACCTTGCAGAACTACTTCCGTCTATACAAGACCCTGTCAGGTATGACGGGTACTGCTGCTACTGAAGCAGCTGAGTTCATGAGCACATACAAGCTTGGTGTAGTTCCAATTCCAACTAACCGTGCAATGGTTCGTATCGACCAGTCAGATCTGATCTACAAGAACGAAGCAGTTAAGTTTGCAATGGTTGTTGAAGACATTGCAGCTCGTCACGCTACCGGTCAGCCAGTTCTAGTTGGAACCACAAGCGTTGAAAAGAGCGAGTATCTTTCAAAGCTTCTAGCTAAGCGTGGAGTGAAGCACGAAGTTCTAAATGCTAAGAACCACGCAAGAGAAGCCTCTATCGTGGCTCAAGCGGGTCGTTTGGGTGCTGTGACAGTAGCGACCAACATGGCTGGTCGTGGAACAGACATCATGCTCGGTGGTAACTCTGAGTATCTAACCTTTGAAGCTCTAGCTAAAAAGGGCTATGACTCAGTTGAAAAGCCTGACGAGTATGAAGCTGCCTGGGCAGACGCTTACGCCAAGATGAAGGAGCAGGTGGCTGAAGAAGCTGCCAAGGTCGTTGCCGTTGGTGGTCTATACGTTCTAGGAACGGAACGTCACGAATCAAGACGTATTGATAACCAGCTACGTGGTCGTTCAGGTCGTCAGGGTGACCCAGGTGAGTCACGTTTCTATCTGTCACTAACCGATGATCTAATGCGTCTATTCAACTCAGGTGCAGCAGCTGCCCTAATGAACAGAAGCAATGTCCCTGATGACATGGCAATTGAGTCAGGTGTTGTTAGCAAGGCAATTGCTAGTGCTCAGTCTCAGGTTGAAGCTCGTAACGCTGAAACACGTAAGAACGTTTTGAAGTATGACGATGTTCTGAACCGTCAACGTGAAGCGATTTACTCAGACCGCAGACACATTCTTTCTGGCGACGATCTAACTGGTCGCGTTGACACATTCCTAGAAGATGTCATCACAAACATTGTTGACTCTCAGATTGTTGAAAACGCAGGAACCGATTGGGACCTAGAAGCTCTTTGGAAAGACCTTGAGACTATCTATCCAGTTGGAATTACTGTCGAGGAAGTTCTAGCTGAAGCTGGAACTAGATCAAGACTTACCAAGGCTTGGTTAGCACGCGAGATTGCTGCGGATGCTCGCATTGCTTATGCAAGGAGATCTGAGGCTGTTGGTGAATCAGCGATGCACGAACTAGAGCGTCGAGTAGTTCTTTCTGTTCTTGATAGAAAGTGGCGAGACCACCTATACGAGATGGATTACCTAAAAGAAGGTATTGGTCTTCGTGCGATGGCTCAGCGTGATCCTCTAGTTGAATACCAGCGTGAGGGATTCAACATGTTCACTCAGATGATGGGTGCCATCAAGGAAGAATCAATCAGCTACCTGTTCAACCTAGAAGTTCAGGTCGAACAGCCTCAGCCAGTGAAGAACCTAACCTACTCAGCTCCAACTGAAGAAGGTGCCGCAGAGGTAAAGACCCAGGGTAAGAACCCACCTGAGTCAAGCGCAGGTAGTTCTTTCTTCAAGAAGTAGTAGTTCAGAGAACTGCAACGCTTTTGGCTCGCCAACGACCGTTGTAGCCCTCTAGGCGGATTGCAACAGCTCTGGCTCTGCCAATGTTGTGGATGATAACTACGCCTTCAATCACACCTTCTCTTGGACTAAAGACTGATATCTTGCCCACCGCAAGGTTTGGCCTTAGAGCTTTGACATTGCTCTCAGCTCTTGATCTATTTGATGCTAGAGACTTCTGTCTAAGTTGTTGATAGACCCCGTCAGATAACCATCTGGCACATTGTTCTATGTCTCTTATCCCAGCAAGAGTTTCAATGACTGATTGAGCAAGAAATGCAAGAATCGGCTTCGGATCTCCCAGGTCCGCAGTCTTGGCAAACTCTATTCCAAAGTAATCGTCTGAATCTAGGGGCGTGCTTGTTTTTCTTCTTGCAGATGTGATCGCGTTCATTTGGCACTTTACTTTCCCCCACAGCACGAATAGAGCAAAAATACCGACAAATGCTCAAAACACCAAATAAACAATTTGGGATGTGGATAAGCCAAACATTTGCCTCTTCCTTCTGGCATAAATACCTAATGAACTTAGATGCACTCATTGAAGACCTAGAGGCACAGGCTTACTTTGCTAGTAATCAAGGTGAAGATGCAAATACCTCTATCGAACTATGCAAATTAGTTCTCGTGGTCAGGAAGAACCTGCCTGATGTTTATCTGTCTATGCCATTACTAGGTAAAGGCTTTATTGCAGGTTTCAAAGTGTCGAATACGAAGAGTTATTGGCAAGTATTTCAGGAGTACGTATATCTTGAACCTAAAGATCATGGAACTAAGCTGCAGAGAACCAAGGTATCTCTCCAGGAACTTGTCACTGCGCATCTAATTGGGACTTCGGTGAAACTAAGTTTGTCAGCGAAGCAGGCTGAGTTATCTGGATACCTAGTGAGTGTGTCTGGGAGACATGTTGAGTTTGTGACATTTGATGCAAAGAGATTATGGATACCTGTGAAACGTATTCAGCATATGGTTGTGGAAAAGCTCAGCATGTAATTGCAAGATTGGCCAACATAGTTCAATGTCTATGTTCAATCGCAAACGCAATAGAGGTGTCCGGCTAAATAATCGCTGGGGCTCTAGAAGAAACAGAATTCTGGTTGCTTTATCGCTGAGCCTGATTGCAGCTGCCTCTTGGGTTGGTTCAATTGGCTCGATAGCCCCGCTTACAAATTATCTTGTGGCAACAAACAACATCTCATCTGGGTCCGAACTAACCATGGCTAATCTCGTTGCGACTCCAATGGACCTAAAAGAAACGAATACCCTCTACCTTGAAGCGGGCGAAGAGAATCTAAGCGGTTGGGCTCTAATTCGACCAGTCAATGCAGGTGAACTAATTCCTATGAGTTCGATTGCACCGAAGGGGACATCAGATTGCTCTGTAATTGTTGTTCATCTTGGGGTGAACCTAGCAAGCGTTGTCAATGTGGGGGACAGGCTCGATCTGTGGGCAGCTGCTCAAGTAGGCAGTGTTGAGGCAATTCCAGTTCAAGTGGTTAGTTCAGCAGAGTTAGTTAGTTCAAAGTTGAATACAGACACTTATACCCAGTCAGCTCAGTCAATTGAGATTTGTGTGACACCCGCAGAAGTTCGTTCCGTAGTTTCTGCAATTGCAACAAAAGCAACAATTGTTGGTATTAGGACACAGAACTAGTGGAGGTGAAGCAGAGGGGGAGAAGAGCTCACCTAGCCGTAGTTGGAGACATTGAGCCTCCTCCTGCAAAGTTAGAAAAACAGCCCGCCTATCCAATCAATGTCATAGCTGTCTGGGGGTCAGCGGGATCACCTGGGAAAAGCACTGTTGCGGTAAATCTTGCCACTGAAATGGCCCTCGCTGGCGAGAGGGTATTACTAATTGATCTGGATACGCTTGCCCCGTCTTTAGCCTTGGGCTTAGGCTTAGTTGCTACACCTGCGGGTTTATCAGCTTGCCTTCGTCTAGCAGAGCAGAACAGGCTAACTCATGATGAATACAAGAGATTAACCATCTCTATCTCTCTTGGTAGGCACGAGTTGGCCTTTATGCCAGGACTTAGTTCCCCGCACCGTTGGCCCGAGGTTACCGCGGACAGGTTTGAGAAGTTGATTCATGACTTGCAAGGTGAGGTAGATCATGTGGTGGTTGATTTGCCTCAAGCAACAACTTTCAAGTCAAGTGTCTTTCATCCCTCCAGCATGTCTGAGTTTGAATTCAGTAGAGACACTTTGCTAAAGAGCGTGCTTTCTAGAGCCAGCAAAGTAGTTCTTTTGGCAGGCTCAGACCCCGTAGCAGCATCCCGTTTACTGATTGCCAAAGAACTAATTGATGAGCTTGGGTCAAACGTAAATCCATTCCTAGTGGTGAATAGATTCAGAACGACTGTCTTAGGTGCAGGGGCAAAAGCTGAACTGGAGGAAACATTCCTGTCACTTGCCAAGTTGAGAGTGGACATCTTCATTCCTGAAGATAGAGACAACTTGGATAAAGCAATACTCAATGGCCTACCTCTAGCCCTTCTAAAGAGATCTTCTCCAGCCCGAGTAGCAATAGCGGAATTAGCCAAACAAATACTGTTGGGTTCTCGTTCAAGAAGGAGCGTGGCTAAACTTTAGTTGTGTCTGCACTTACCGCCCTCATGAAGCAACATGGCAATAGCCATGCTGCTGACATTGA
>JBEDLY010000080.1:0-10422 GCA_041171365.1 Actinomycetota bacterium
TTCCTAGAAAGCATCGTGGCCCATTTGTCGCAGGGGAGAGAGTTCAGCTCACAGGACCTAAGGGTCGACTAAACACCATAACTCTGGTTGCAGGGGCAAGATTTGGAACCCATCGCGGTGACGTTATGCACGACGACATCATCGGCAAACCTGATGGTTCAGTTATTGCAAACCAAGCGGGAGTTGAATACCTAGCTTTTAGGCCTCTACTAACTGACTTCGTTTTGTCTATGCCTCGTGGGGCTGCAATTGTGTATCCAAAGGATGCAGCCAACATCGTCACCATGGGAGATATATTCCCTGGCGCAAGAGTCGTTGAAGCAGGTGTCGGCTCTGGTGCCCTAAGCATGTATTTGCTTCGTGCAATTGGTCCAGAGGGCCATCTAACATCTTTTGAAAGAAGAGAAGAGTTTGCTGAAATAGCTCAAGCGAATGTTGCAACACACTTCGGCATAAGACCATCCAACTGGGATGTGCGCATTGGAAGCTTGGAAGAAGAACTCCCTAAGCACTTAGAAGCTGGAACCGTGGACCGCATCGTCTTGGACATGCTTGCTCCTTGGGAATGCATTGAGTCAGTCTCTGAAGCACTCGCTCCAGGTGGTGTTCTGATCTGTTACGTCGCCACCGTTACTCAGTTGTCTCGTGTTGCTGAACAAATTAGATCAAGCAATAACTTTGCAGAACCTGAGGCATTCGAGTCCCTGGTTCGCGGTTGGCATCTGCAAGGGTTAGCAGTTAGACCTGAGCACAGAATGGGTGGTCACACAGGATTCCTCCTAACAGCACGAAGACTTGCCCCTGGAACTCAATTGCCTAGCTTCAGTAGGCGAAATAAGCCCGAGTTTGAAGATGAGGACATTGCTGTATGGAACCCAGAGCATGTTGGCGAACGCACCGTTAGCGAGAAGAAACTTAGAAAGTCGCTGAGATCCGCTCAGAATTCGGCTGAGGCTACACGCAAGGCTTTTGGAGACACAGACCAGTAAACTGGAGGAAACCAAAGAAAGTTGTTTCTGTGTCAAAAATAACCGCAATCCTTATTTCTTCAGCCCTAGCCGTATCTCTAACAGGCTGCATGAGCAATGCAACTCCTGAAGTTAGAGCCTTCGAAGGCGTAAAACCTAGCTGTGAGGCTTTCAAGGGCGGTTCTGAGATTGACGCTGTGAAAGTTACCGCAGAAGCAGGCAAAGTTCCAACTACTGAATTCGCAACTGCTGAAGCTGGTTCAACCATCAAAGCTCCGCTAGCTGGCATTGAGTCAGCCCAAACTAAGATTGTTCGCCAAGGCGACGGCCCGACCTTCACTGGAGATCAATTAGTCAATATTGAGTACGCAGTGTTCTCATCAACTTCTGGAGTTCAGCTTGCTGCTAGCAAGTGGGACGGTACAGACACAGCTTCCCAGGTCTTCAGTTCAACCAGCACAAAACAGCTTTGTGATGCTCTAAGCGGCACTAAGCAGGGTTCTGTAGTTGCATTCGCTCTTCCAAGCACAGACGATGATCCAGAAGGTTCTCTGTTTGTCCTTGAACTAAAGAAGGTTTACCTTGCGAAAGCCAATGGGTCTTCAAATGCTCCTGAATCAGGAATGCCAGCCGTTGTTCTAGACCCGAAGAGTGGGCAGCCTGGTTTGATTCAACCTACCTTCTCTGCTCCAACTGAGTTCAAGCGAGCAACTCTGATCTCAGGTAAGGGTGATTCAGTCAAGATTGGTGACTCAATCACCGTGCACTACACAGGTT
Source organism: Actinomycetota bacterium (assembly GCA_041171365.1). Lineage (GTDB taxonomy): Bacteria > Actinomycetota > Actinomycetes > Actinomycetales > Microbacteriaceae > Rhodoluna. The sequence goes on from JBEDLY010000080.1 coordinate 1,746, forward strand.
GGGTCTGGTCAGATGACATGGGCGATCCTTTTGACTCATCATGGGTTCAAAGAGACGCTCAGTCTCCAGTTTCACCTGCAACCTTCACACTTGATGAAGCAAACCTAATCTCAGGTTTCGTGAAGGCGCTAGATGGAATAACTGTTGGGTCACAGGTTATTGCTGTTATGCCTCCAGGTGATGCTTATGGAGAGAATGGCCAGGGTTCAATTCCTGCTAATGCAACGCTCATCTTCGTCATTGACGTTCTAGGAATCAACAAGTAGCAGCCGAAACCTATGGCTTCGAACGAAAATGATGATTTCGCACTCGGTAAGCCCGAGCGCTTATTCAATCTGACTTGTACCTTGCTCTACGCTACTGGCGGTCTCACTAAGAAGCAGATTCTTCAGACAGTTCGCGGCTACGACACCGAATTCAGAGAGGGTGGAAACAACACAACCCTAGAACGCAAGTTCGAAAGAGATAAAGAAGATCTTCGACAGATCGGTATTCGAATTGAGACTGAGATACCAAAGCACGAAGACGAAAACAATCAGGTAACTACTTACCGAATTGAAAGAGAAAGTTTCTCTTGGCCGGTTGATGTAAAGCTAACCCCTAGGCAACTAGCGCTCTTGAACCTAGCTGCTCAAGCTTGGGCTGGTGGATCTTTGTCAACGGATGCAAGCCGCGGAATCACTAAGCTTCGTGCTCTAGGAGTGGTCGGGCAATCCTCTGACATCATTGGTATCTCTCCGAAGATTCACACTTTTGAACCTTCTTTTAAGGACATCGATTTCGCAATCGCTGAATCTCAAGTCATCCACTTTGATTATCGAAATCCATCAACAGGGGATATACAGACCAGAACTCTTCAGCCGTGGCTCATGAGGCAGATTGCTGGGGCTTGGTTGGTTCTAGGATTCGATGAAGACAGGGGAGAAGCAAGAAACTTCATGCTCCGAAGGATTGTTAGCAAGGTTGAACCTGCAACATCGGGAAGAGAGATTCGAACTTTCGATAGACCAGACGATTCAATAATTGAAGCTGCAGTCAAAGACCTAGATGAACACGCGAAGAAACAAGTGGCAATCGTTAAAGTTTCTAGAGGCAGCGAAGCTTGGTTCCGCTACGAACTTGACCTACAGGAAAACAACAGCGACGATCTCCTTCAACTGAACTATCACGATTTATACGTCTTAGCTGAACAGTTGAGAGAGTACGCAGACCAAATTGAAGTAGTCGAGCCCAAAGAGCTTGCAACTTTAGTGGAGCTTGGATTCAGAAAGGTTGCTGATTTGCATGGCTGATGAACTCAAACTTGACGATACTGATCGCTTCAATCTGATGCTTGCTCTCACCGGTCTACTCGTTGATGGAAATGAATACACAGTTGAAGAACTAGTGGATCACTTTAAGGTCTCCAAAAAGGAGATTGTGAAAGCGGTCAAGATGATTAGCTATACAGACCTGATGAAATCGAATCAGGACGGCTCCTACGAGGTTAACTACGACGACCTAAGAGATGGTTTCGTTTCAATCAAATACACCTTCAATGAGGCAATTGATGAAGTGCCAAGACTTTCTTCAAGACAAGCATCGGCTTTGGCAGCTGGACTTGTCTACCTAAGTTCTCTTCCAGGACTAGTTGATAACCAAGAGATTCAAGAACTCCAGAGAATACTTGCCATCAACGACGAGTCAGAAAAGAAGAAAAGTGTGCTGATTGAGACAGGCACCCGTGATTCTGATCTAGTTGCAATTCGAGATGCTATGGCAAGTGATGTGAGTATCACCTGCGACTACCTGAACCTAAAAGGTGAAACCACTCTAGGCAGATTGTTGGAGCCTTTGAGAATTGATTCCCAAGGTGAAGTTGTTTACCTTAGGGCTTGGTGTCCGATCAACGAAGATGTCCGCTCATTCCGACTAGATCGAATGAGAAACGCCAAGCCAACAGAAACACCGATTAGCCAAGAAGCAAAGTCGGCTGAACTAGTTGATGATATCTACACTGCAGCTGAATCAGACACCGTTGTTACCTTGGAAGTAGATCCTGAGGCTTACTCACTGATCTTCGATTTCAAGCCGGTCGAGGAACCAGAGGCTGTTAGCAAGACTGTGAAACGATTCAAAATCAAAGTAGGAGATGTTCGAAACCTTGGTCGAGTAATTGCTCGATTTGGTGGCTCTGCGAGAGTAATTTCACCTGAGATAGCACGTCAGAGTGTTAGAGATTTCGCACTCAATGCACTTGGAGAACGATCTTCAACAACACCTAAGGACGCTGAATAATGCAGGACTATTGGCTTTACATCTTTATTTCTATAGCTCTTGCTAGCCTCACAAGCATTGCCGTTGTTGGCTCAAGGCTGAGAAAGTCCTCCATTCGAGTCAATAGAGCCCTTGACCCGCTGAACCAAAAGGCAAAAAGATTGAGGTAAGTGCTCTAAAGCGTTCTCGGTTAGATAGACAGCGTAGGCTTGAAGGCACAAGCTCCATAGAAAATAATCTTGACAGTTAGGTTTGATCAATGCGTTTAGAAGGCTGGCACTTAGGCTTCATCATTCTTGTCGTCCTCATTATCTGGGGTGCTCCAAAGCTTCCAACTTTTGCCAAGAGTCTTGGTGAGTCAATGCGCATTTTCCGTAAGGAAATGAAGCAACTTGGCGACGAGCGAGACGAAGACAAGAAGAAGGCTAGTTCTGAGAAAGAACAACCTAAAAACGACTAATGGCTCTTCGCCGCAACCCCGATAAGAGGATGAAACTCTCGGGGCACCTACGAGAATTACGAAAAAGACTTTTTCGATCAGCATTTGCCATACTCGCTGGCACTATCATCGGGTGGGAACTGTTTGACGAAGTCTTCACAGAACTTCAGAAACCGATTCTGAAAGTAGCAGCCGAAGCAAATGTGAACGCGACGGTAAACTTCGGAACAGTGGTTTCAGCATTCGACTTAAGATTCCAAGTATCGTTCTTCATTGGGCTATTCCTGACAAGCCCCATATGGCTCTATCAGATCTGGGCATTCGTAGCACCTGCCTTCAAGAAGAGAGAACGTAAATACACAGTTGCTTTCGCACTAACTAGCACTCCACTGTTTCTAGGCGGAGCGTACTTCGGTTGGTGGCTTTTCCCAGGCTTCGTTCGTTCACTGCTTGGGTTCACTCCTGAAGGAAGCTCAAACGTCATTGATGGTGCCGCATACGTTCTCTTCACTGTCAGAGTTCTTCTTGTGTTTGGATTAGCTTTCGTACTCCCAGCGATACTCGTTCTGCTAAACGCAATCGGAACTCTCAGCGGTAGGAGCATTCTCAAGGGTTGGCGTCCTGCAGTCTTCCTGATATCGCTTATTGGAGCACTTGCAACGCCTGTCTCTGATCCAGTTTCAATGTTCCTGCTTATGATTCCATTGCTGGCTTTTTACTACCTCTCAGCAGCAATTGCACTGGCTAACGACAAGAGAAGAGCAATGAGAGCTAAGAAGACACTTGATGGCACTGATCTTGCCACAGACTACAAACCAGATGCAGTTTCCTAATGGATGAAGAACTCTCACCAGCAGAGAGATTTGCTCGTTCGAAGCAGAACAAGTTGAATCCGAGCCTTGAAAGCTTCAAGAAACTACTCAAGTTTCCACTTGATGAATTCCAAGAGAAGTCATGCCGTGCATTAGCAGAAGGCCAAGGAGTTTTAGTAGCTGCACCAACTGGCGCGGGTAAGACAATCATCGGCGAGTTTGCAATCCATCTCGCTGTTGAAAAAGATCTCAAAGTTTTCTACACAACTCCAATCAAAGCTCTTAGCAATCAAAAGTATTCAGAGCTCAAAGCCCGTTACGGTTCTGACAAAGTAGGTCTACTTACTGGTGATACCAACATCAACGCTGATGCTCAGATACTCGTGATGACTACTGAAGTTCTGCGAAACATGATCTATGCAAACTCGAATTCGCTCATCAGCCTGGGTTTCGTGGTCATGGATGAAGTTCACTACCTCGCGGATAGGTTCAGAGGTGCGGTATGGGAAGAAGTTATTCTCCACTTGCCTAAGGATGTTCTGGTTGTCTCTCTCAGTGCTACAGTCTCCAACGCTGAGGAATTCGGGGCATGGCTTGATGAAATTCGAGGTGGAACGACAGTAATCGTTTCGGAAGTCAGACCAGTTCCTTTGAATCAGCACGTGCTCTTTGGTGACGAGCTAATCGCGCTGTTTGATGATTCAGATAAGGAACTACGAGTAAATGTTGATCTAGTTCAAAGACACGCGAACAAGATGCGCCAGCCGACCAACAGACCAATACGGGGACGCAGAGGACACGCTGGGGATTTCCAGATCGAAACCTCGGACGTATCTACAAGGCAAGTAAGCCAGAGATTATTGAGCTTCTTGATGAGGCTGACTTACTTCCAGCAATCTTCTTCATCTTCTCTAGAGCAGGTTGTGAAGCAGCTGTTCAGCAAGTACTTGCTTCTGGTATTCGCCTTACCAAGCCAGAGGATAAGCAACTCATTAGGCGCATTGCCGAAGAGAAGTGCGGTTCCATTGCAGATGAAGACCTTGCGGCTCTCGGCTACTTTGAATGGCTAAGCGCACTAGAAAGGGGAGTGGCGGCTCACCACGCTGGACTACTTCCTGCATTCAAAGAAGTTGTCGAAGAACTTTTCCTAAGAAAGTTAGTCAAGGTTGTGTTTGCAACAGAGACTCTAGCTCTAGGTATTAACATGCCTGCGAGAACAGTGGTTCTAGATCGCCTTGACAAGTTCAACGGTGAAGGCAGAGTTCAGATAACACCTGGTGAATACACTCAGCTAACTGGACGAGCTGGTAGAAGAGGAATCGACGTAGAGGGCCACTCAGTTATACAGTGGGCAGCAAATCTAGATCCGACATATGTTGCTGGACTCGCCTCCAAGAGAACCTATCCTCTGATCTCTTCATTCCGACCAACATTCAACATGGCTGTGAACCTAATCGAAGCTTTTGGTCAGCGTAGATCCCGTGAAGTATTGGAAACTTCATTTGCTCAATTTCAAGCAGACCGTTCTGTAGTTGGACTTGCAAGAGGTATTCGCGAGAAGCAGGCTTCTCTTGATGGATATGAAGAATCTATGCGCTGCCATGTTGGTGATTTCAGAGAGTACGCGCGTCTCAGAAGACAAGTGAGCGATCTAGAACGTGAGATAGCTACTTCTGGTCGTCAAGCTCGTCGCAATGACCTTAGACAGACCAAGGGTATGAGGCAATTGGAGATTCGTGTCACAAATCTCAAACGAGAGTTGCGTTCTCATCCATGTCACGCCTGTCCAGACAGGGAAGCACATTCTCGCTGGGGTGAGCGTTGGTACAAACTTGAACGTGAAACGGCAGCAATCATCAAGCAGATTGAATCAAGAACTAATCAGGTTGCAAAAACCTTCGACAGAATCACCGAAGTTCTAATAGAGCTCGAGTACGTAACCGAATCACAGGGCGATCTAGAGATCACTGAGACTGGTCAAAAGCTTTCAAAGATCTATGGTGAACGAGATATTCTGGTTGCAGAGTGCATTGGACGTCGTGTTTGGCATCACGTTGACCCTCAAACATTGGCTGCGATTGCAGCATCCCTTGTGTATGAGGCTCGAAGAGATGACGACAGTTTGACTCCGAAAATGCCTAAGGGTGAATTCGAAGCAGTCTTCAACGAGACACTTGAAGTTTGGGACGATTTGCAAGCTTTAGCTAAACATCACAACCTTCCTCTTTCAACAGAGCCTGACTCTTCAATGGCTCTGCAGATGCATCGTTGGGCCACTGGTTCTCGTCTTGACTCTGTAATGAAGGGTACTGGCATGCTTGCTGGGGACTTCATTAGATGGTGCAAGCAAACAATCGATCTTCTAGAGCAAATCTCCAAGGTCAACCCAGACGAACTTTCAGCAACTGCCCAGTCTGCAATAGACCAAATCAAGCGTGGCATCGTTGCCTACTCCTATTACGCTTAGATTGTGTTCACTCAATTAATCAACTGGCTTAGGCTGTCAACCTCATTCTGGGGGAGAGCACTAGTTGGATCTATTGGTGGAGCCTTCATCGCTCTGAGCTACCCGGCCTTCAACTTTTGGCCTGGAATCTTTATCGGCTATTTCCTCATTCTGATTTCAATTAGGCTGCTTGGCTTCTTCAAAGCATTCTTAGTCGGAATCTTTTCTGGCTTTGCATTCTTTGGACTTCTTTTGAAGTGGCTCACAACCTATCTAGGACCAATTCCTTGGGCTGCAGGCTCACTCATGTCAGCGCTCATCTTTGGTGCTGCCACAGGCTTTGCTGCAGTCTTATGGAAATTCATCGCGACAAAGAGGTTCAATACTGCCCAATCGTTCGCTGTCGCCTTCGCCATGGGCGCGATCTTCACAGCTAGAGAGTTTGTGGCTGGAGTATGGCCATTTGGAGGTCTTCCGTGGGCTCGAGGAGGGTTGGCCCTAGTAGATACCTACTTAGCGAAATGGGTCTATTACGTGGATGTAGCCGGGCTCACTTGGCTCATTGTGTTCGTAACAACACTCATAGTAATTCGATTCGTTGAACCTAAACCAAAGGGAATAGGGCTCAGCAAACGATCACGCATGCTTATTCCTACTGCAGTGGCCTGTGTGGCTTTCCTAGGTGTTCCAGCGCTAACCGTTCTTCACGCAACAGGCACAGCTGGAACTATGAAGGTAGCTGCCGTGCAAGGCAATGCGAATGCAGGTTTGTTTGCGATGAACCCAGCGGGTTCGATTCTTGATAAACATCTAAATGTTTCCAAAGATTTACTTTCAACGGGAGAAGGCAAAAACATTGAGCTCATGGTCTGGCCTGAGAACTCTTCAGATCTTGACCCAAACTCAGCACTTGAACCAGGTTTGAAAATCAGCGAGTTCGTAACTGAAGACCTAAAAGCTCCTCTGCTATTCGGAACGAAAACATTTAGAGGCGATGATTTCTTCAACGAGGTTGACTTGTGGCTTCCAGAGACAGGCCTAGCCGATTATTATCACAAGATTAGACCTGTTCCTTTTGGCGAATACGTTCCTAACAGACCATTCTTCATGGCACTTGCTCCGGACCTTATTGGTCTAATTGGGTGGGACATGAGTTCTGGGACTAAGGACGGAATCTTCGAACTTCCGAACGGAACTAAAGTTGGCTCGCTAATTTGTTTCGAGGTTGCCTTTGACTATCTTTCTCACGACTTAGTGAAACAAGGTGCTCAGGCAATCATGATTCAAACCAATAGCGCGGACTTTGGTAGAAGTGAACAAGGTGTTCAGCAAGCAGCAATTTCGAGAATGAGAGCTATAGAAACCGGCCGAACTGTCGTTGCAGTGTCCACAGTTGGAGTATCAGGTATCTACGCTGCTGATGGTTCTGTAATAACTGAACTTGAATCTTTCAAACCAGGTGCGATGGTTGAAGACATTGCATTGAGAAACGAAATAACTCCTGCTGTGATGTTCGGTGGATACGTTGAACCTCTAGCATTCGCAATCAGTGTCCTGCTTTTCCCTGTCGCTGTGATTGGACTAATAATTAGACGCAAGAGAGCGAAACGTTCTTGAAACTTCTAGTCATCATGCCCACCTTCAATGAGGCTGGGAACCTAGACCATTCGGTAGAGGAACTATTCAAATTCAACCCTGAGGTTGATCTTCTAATTGTTGATGATGACAGCCCGGATGGCACTGGACTTATGGCAGACAAGATCTCGTCAACCAATTCCAGAGTCAAGGTACTTCACAGAAAAGATAAGCAGGGTCTTGGTGCTGCTTACATTGCAGGGTTCAACTACGCATTTGAAAGCGATTATGAATTCGTTGTTGAGATGGATGCAGATGGAAGCCACAGAGCTGAGGATCTTCCTAAATTGTTGGCACTGTCAGAGGAAAACGATTTGGTTATCGGATCGAGATATGTACCAGGTGGACGCACTCTGAATTGGCCAGCTCATAGACAACTTCTCTCAAAAGGTGGAAATTTATTCGCAAAGATGATGCTCGGTACGAAGCTAAATGACATGACCGCAGGGTTCAGGGTTTTCAGAGTTTCATTCCTTAAAGGCATGCACCTAGAATCGATCAACGCTAGGGGATACTCTTTTCAGATCGAAATGGCCTACAGAACAATCAATGAAGGTGGACGAACTGCAGAAGTTCCGATTGTGTTCATTGAACGTGAAATAGGGGAGTCCAAGATGAGCAAGGACATAGTGTTCGAAGCTCTTTGGCTCATGACCAAACTTGGAGTAAAGAGATTATTTAGAGGCAACTAACTAACTGTTAGTGCCGTCTGCTTGTCCTCTTGAACGTCTAGCCTTAAGTTCCATAAGTCGCTCTTCTAAAATTTCTTCCAATTCAACTCGAGTTCTACGCTCTAACAACATCTCGTAATGCGTTCTAGGAATCTTAGGAAGTTCGGTCTCAAATGCTTGCTTACCAGCATCATCAAGAAGAGCTGCCTCTAGAGAACAAGACTTGCAGTTCCAGGCTGATGGAATCTCCGCTTCTTCAGCGAAGATCACCTCGGAGATATGTTCTTTAGCACAGCGATACTTGTGTGTATTTCTCGGCGACAGGTTTACTCCAGCAGCTGTTTCGAAACTCTCTGAACCTAGTCGCATGCCACGCATTGATTGTTGAGCCATGATGAGTGTTTCCTTATCTCTTGGT
>JBEDLY010000081.1:0-4375 GCA_041171365.1 Actinomycetota bacterium
AAGTTCCTGCACATATTTGGATATTTGTGGATGAAAGTGGTGTATTGTGGAGTGTAGTTCTAAAGGTCGACTAGAGAAAGGGCAAGCAAGTGTTTATTGGTACTAGCTATCCCAAACTCGACGAAAAGTTCCGCCTTATCTTGCCGGCTAAATTCAGAGATCGCCTAGCTGGTGGAGTAGTCCTTACTAAAGGTCAAGAGAACTGTGTTGTTGTAATGACCAGAGCTGAATACGAGAGCAGAGCAGAAGCTCTAACTGCCAACACAACTGTTGGAACCCAAGACTTTAGAGTCCTAACTCGTCACTTCTTCGGAGATGCAGATGAGCAGACTCCTGATGGCCAAGGAAGAATCCTGGTCACAGCAAATCTTCGCGATTGGGCAGGGCTAGGAAGAGAACTAGTCGTTGCCGGTGCTGGAAAGCACATTGAAATTTGGAATCCAGAAACCAGAGCTGCATTTATGAATGCAGGAGCTGAAGCTTTCGCAAACTTCTCCGAAGGGGAGGTGAGGCTGAACTAATTCCTAGCTTCTAATCTCCAACTATTTGGCTTTGGATTTCTTCCCCGATTCCTAAAGCAGCAACCAAAAGGTGCAAATGGATGGGGTTTAGGGGCTAGGAACAAAAAGCAAAAGAATGAGCCAAATCTCTTCCCTCCACGAACCAGTTCTTCTTGAACGTTGCATTGAGATTCTCGGTGAAGCACTAAAAGGTGATTCAGCAATTTTGGTAGATGGAACTCTTGGCCTTGGTGGTCACAGTGAAGCTTTTCTTTTGAGATTCCCAAACCTAGTTCTTGTTGGTATCGATCGTGATGAGAATGCCCTTCGTTTGGCTGGCGAACGTCTTGCACCATTTGCTGACCGCATTCATCTTGTTCAAGCTGTCTACAGCGAAATCCCTGAAGTACTTGAGGAACTAGGTCTCGACCTTGCTGACGCTGTTCTTCTAGATCTTGGCGTCTCTTCAATGCAGTTGGATGAAAAAGACAGAGGCTTTGCTTACTCATTCGATGCTCCACTAGACATGCGAATGGATTCAACGGAAGAGCTAACAGCAGCAAAGATTCTCAATGAATACAACGAAGATGATCTAGCTCGTATCTTCAAAACCTATGGTGAAGAGCGCTACGCAAGAGCTATTGCTAGACAGATTGCGAAGATTAGAAACAAATCTCCTTTCACAACTAGCAAGCAACTGACAGACATCATCTCTAAGGTTGTGCCATTCATTCCAGGCAAGAGCTCAGGTCACCCTGCAAAGCGAGTCTTCCAGGCCCTTCGTATTGAAGTAAACCGTGAGCTGGAAATTCTTGAAGACACCATTCCAGCAGTAATTGACGCATTGAAGGTAGACGGCAGAGTTCTTGTTCTTTCCTACCAGTCACTGGAAGACCGCATTGTGAAGCAGGCACTCGTTGCAGCCTCAACTTCTTCAGCTCCACTAGATCTACCAATTGAGCTTGAACAGCACGCTCCTATTCTTCGCCTACTTGTTAGGGGAGCGGAAAAAGCCAGCGAAGAAGAAATCAGTAGAAACCCTAGATCAGCATCGGTTCGTTTACGTGCTGCCCAGAAAATTAGGAACGCAGCATGAGCGTATTGAGACAAGCACAACCTATTCGTCCTATCGCCCCTAGAAGGCACCTAAGACCTGTTACGACGACAGTTCAGCCGGTAAGACGTAAGGCTGCGAAGACCTCAAGCCAGGCCAGCACAGCGGTCTCAAGATTCCCTAGAGCAGTTCTAAGAAAAGTAATTATTGGTCTTACTCTGATTTCGATCTCTGGTTTGGTTGTGAATGCTTTCTGTGACACTGCCGTTTACACAATCTCTTCATTGAAGAAAGACACCGAAGCACTGGCAACTCAAACTCAGGTTGTTAGTCAGCAGGTTGACTCTCTTCGTTCACCACAAAACCTAGCCAACAGCGCGAAGGCTCTAGGCATGATTGTGAACTCAAACCCTGTTTTCCTAAACGTTCGTGAAGCTAAAGTCCTAGGCTCAGCTGTTCCTGCTTCTGTGGAAAGCTCTATGGCTGTTTCAAAGAACCTAATTGCCAACGCTGCAATGACAGTAAAGAGCAACGTTTCAAGGTTGTCTAACGCTAAGGCCACAAAAATCGAAGCACCAAAGCTGAATACTTCTGTCTCACAGAGTGTCAAGACCACTAACCCAAGTGCACCCAAAGTACCTTTAACTTCAGTGGGCATTCCTAAATCGCCTACTAACTAGCTGAACTTAGGTGTTGGATGCATACCCGCGAAACTGACAGACGATATAACTTATTTGTTGTCGCATTGCTTCTCGTGATCGCGGCTTTCGTTGGCAGATTAGTTTATGTTCAGGTCATTGATGCTGAGCGCCTAAACAGCATTTCCACTCAGGCTAGAGAAACTACCCGAACAATTCCAGCGGTTCGCGGAAACATCGTCGATGTTGACGGAAGAATCCTTGCAACAACCGTTGTTAGTTGGGACGTTAACGTTGACCCAAAGATTGTTGGCCCAGTTGTTCTAACCATTGATGGTAAGAAAGAGGCTTTCACTAAAGAGCAAATAGCAGAAAAGCTTTCAGGCATACTCAAAGTCCCAACCGAGGTTCTAATTGAAAAGATGACTGGAACTTCAAGGTATGCAAACCTAAAGAAGTCTGTCAGTGCAGCAACCTACACAAAACTGATTGAACTTAATCTTCCTTGGTTGTACTTTGATCAAAAACAAGTTCGTCACTACCCAGATGGGGCAGTAGCAGGAAACCTTCTCGGCTTTGTTGGTTCTGATGGTTCAGCTCTTGAAGGAATTGAACGCATGATGAACTCATGTCTAGCGGGAACTGACGGCAAAGAAACATACATCGAAGGTGCTGACCGTATTCGTATTCCTTCATCTGTGCAGACAATTCAACAGGTCAAGCATGGGTCAGATGTTGTGCTCTCTATCAATTCAGATTTGCAGTACTCAGCTCAACAAGAAATGGCAGCCACTGTCCGCAGACTAAAAGCAGACTGGGCAAGTGCAATCGTGATTGAAGCTAAAACGGGAAGAATTCTTGCTGCAGCCGAAGCACCGACTGTTGATCCAAACAATCCAGGTGGAGTTGAAGCTCAGAACCGTTCTTCACGTATTTTTAGGTCTTCTTTTGAGCCAGGATCGATTTTGAAGCCAGTTGCAGCAGCAACAGCAATTGATGTGGGTAAGGCAACTCCACTGAGCCAAGTTGTCGCTCCTTACTCTCTTCGTATGCCATGGGGTCAGTACATCAACGACTCTCACCAGCATCCACCAGACAAGCTAACGCTCACCGGTGTTCTTGTTGATTCTTCAAACACTGGTTTAGTTCAACTGGGTGGAAAAGTTAGCTCGAAGACACGTTATGAATACATGCAGAAGTTCGGCATGGGTTCAAAAACAGGTGTGAACTTTGAAGGTGAATCTTCTGGGCTACTTGCTAACTACAAGAACTGGGACAAGATGACCGATAAGACCGTGATGTTCGGTCAAGGTGTTTCTCTAACCCCAATTCAAACAGCTAGCATCTATCAAGCAATTGGTAACAAAGGTGTTCGACTTTCTCCAGTACTAGTTGATGGCTGCAGAGATAGTTCAGGAGCAATCGCTAAGACAACAGTTGACGCTCCAGTTCGAGTCATCAGCGAGGAAACTGCACAGACCACAATCGACATGCTTGAGAAGGTTGTTGAATTTGGTTCTATCGGTAGAACCGCAAGAATTCAGGGCTATCGCGTAGGCGGTAAGACTGGAACAGCTCAGATCGCCGAAGGCAAAGGCTACGGCCGCCTATTTGCTGTTTCCTTCGTAGGTCTTGCTCCCGTTGAAGACCCTAAATACATCGTTGCAGTCACAGCTTTCAGATCAAGAACAGTTAGCAACTCACTTGGAGCAACTCCTGGATTTGTTTCTGTGATGAAACAGGTATTGAAGACATATGCTGTGCCGCCTTCAACCACAAAGTCAAAGAAGATTGCAATTAGGTGGAAATAATGAACCCTAAACAGTCAATCCCACCAATACTTCGTCCAGATAACGTGACTCCGGTTTCACTCGAGAAATTCGCAGCAAGATTTTCACTTCAGATCACCTCCCAAAAGGACAATGTTTTTCTAACTGGCATAAGCATGAACACCGGCGACATTCGTCCTGGTGATTTATTTGTTGCGATGCCTGGCGTAAAGACACATGGAGCTAACTTCGTTGCTAAGGCAATCGAATTAGGCGCTGTAGCAGTAGTTACGGACTCGAAAGGACAAGAGCACCTTGATGGTGTTCAAGTTCCCGTAATGCTTTTAGAAAACCCAAGAACTCATCTTGGCGAACTTGCAGCTTTTGTTTACGGCAACACCGAAGGAAACATGC
>JBEDLY010000082.1:0-6196 GCA_041171365.1 Actinomycetota bacterium
AACTAGCGGTGGTGACATTGCATTCGATGCCAGAATACCTGCGTTAGGTGTTGCTGCAATATTGCTTTACTTCAAAGCACCGTTTGTTGTGATGGTTGCTACCTCTGCATTGGTAGCTGCTCTGTTGCGACTCTTCTTCGGGCTGTAATCTATGCGTTTGAGCTGAAGGGACAACTGCTGTTACCATCTCTCAACCAATCAGCTTGACGTGTCCACCATAACTTCCACGACCGCTCTAGCCTCAAATGGGTCTGGATTGTTTAGACAACCATTAATTAGATTCCGGTTATCCTGCCAAGAGATACCGAACATTTCCTCTATCTAACCGCAGTTACCTCCAAGGCCATCAGTACACTGCGAAGGTTCGGTGAAAGTCGATAAGTACTGGGATGTTCCGAGAATCAAGCCCTACACAAAAGTCAAATGCTCATGAATGACAGTGATAAGGTCTTTTGTCTAACCGTCACCGAATAAGGAGCCTTTAGTGTCAATCAAACCTCATGGTATTCATCACGTGACAGCCATTGCTCGAGACCCTCAGCAGAACGTTGACTTCTATACCAAGGCTCTTGGTTTGCGCTTGGTCAAACAAACAGTCAACTTTGATGCTCCCCACGTCTGGCATCTCTATTACGGTGACGAGCACGGCTCCCCGTCATCTATTCTGACCTTCTTTCCTTGGCCTGGTGTACCCAAAGGACTTGATGGTGCAGGTATGACCAGTGCTACTGCTCTATCTGTTCCAGCAGAGTCCCTAGGGTTCTGGTCTCAACATCTAAAGTCACTAGACATTGAGACCACACTCACAAAAGACTCTGCAAACAATGAATTACTGGAACTACGTGATCACGATGGCATGAGACTGCAACTTGTTGGAACACACGGTGACACTAGAAGTGGTTGGGATGGGGTTGGAAACATTCCTGCAGAGCATGCTGTGCGTGGTTTACACGCAGTAGAACTGTCCGAGACAGTCATCGACCCGACTGCTTATATGCTTCAAGACCTACTCGGGATGAACTACTCAGGTGAAAACTCAGACCGAGCTAGTTTCTCAATGGCAGATGGTTCATCTGGTGCTCGAGTTGAGGTTATGGGTGGTGTACGAAACCGAGGTATGCAAGCTGGAGGAACTGTTCATCACGTTGCATTCAGTGCTCCAGATTTAGCAACCATGGAACTCTGGCAGCAAGAACTTAGAGAGCGCGGAGTATCTGTAACAGAGATTATGGATCGCCAATACTTCAAGAGCATTTACTTTAGAGAACCAGGTGGTGTGCTGTTTGAAATCGCAACGGACGAACCTGGTTTCGCAACAGATGAACCTCTTCTAGAACTTGGTCGTAAGTTGCAACTACCGCCGTGGCTAGAACCTAACCGTGAACAAATACAGCACTCGTTGCCAAAGATTGATGTTGAGTAAAAATGGCTGATAGCGACTTAACTAGACCGCACGTTTTTCAACCGGGAACCTCGTCGAGAACGCTTTTGGTTCTGCACGGCACAGGTGGGGATGAGCACAACCTGCTAGGGCTTGCCAAAGCTATAGATCCCAATGCTTCCATTCTGTCTCCACGAGGAATGCATCTTGAAAGTGGAATGAATCGTTTCTTCGAACGTTACCCAGATGGCACTTTCAATGAAGAATCAATTGATCAGGCTGTTAATGATCTTGCGGAGTTCATCACACTTGCGATACAGCATTACGCAATTGATGCAAAACAGATCATTGCCGTTGGATTTAGTAACGGTGCAAACACTGCTGCAGCACTGTTAGTCAGACACCCAGAGCTACTTTCTGGAGCAGCTCTATTTGGTTCAGCAAAGCCTTACCGAGAAATTCCACCAGTAGATCTTTCGGGCAAACACATTTGGCTAGCCAATGGTGATCAGGATCACTACGCTCCAGTTGCTTCCAGCGAAAAGTGGGTTGAAGGGTTAAACAGTTTTGGAGCAGAGGCTACCTGGCTTAGACACCTTGGCGGTCATCAGATATCTGCTGAACACGTTCAAAAGGTTGCCAAGGCTATTTCTGAACTGTAGCCGGAAGCCGTCCGCTTTATATCAATTGTTAAAGAGGAAAAATGAAATTTCGCTGGCTTGCTGTAATCGTCCTACTAGTTGCATCCTTTATGGATTTGCTTGACACAACAATCGTGAACGTCGCTCTTCCAGCGATTAAGGCAGAGCTTGAAGCGACAGATGCTCAATTGGTTTGGATTGTTTCTGGATATGTCTTGAGCTTTGCGGTGCTGCTAATCCTAGGCGGACGTCTAGGTGATCGCTACGGACGCAAGACAGTATTTAACATTGGAGTTTTTGGATTCACTCTGGCTTCTATCGGCTGTGCCTTTGCTCAAACGGCAGACGGGCTCGTTTTATCTCGACTAGTTCAGGGTGCATTCGGCGCAATCATGATTCCTCAAGTTCTTTCAATTATTCAAGTTCTGTTTAAGCCAAAAGAAAGAGCAGCTGTATTTGGTTTGACAGGCGCTGTATCAGGGCTTGCAGCTGTAGCTGGGCCACTACTTGGTGGCTTACTTGTTTCAGGAAATGCATTTGACTTAGGTTGGCGAAGTATTTTCATAATCAACGTTCCAGTAGGAATTTTGCTGTTGATTGCATCTTTTGTTTTCATCCCAAACTCAAAGTCAGAAAAACCAGTGAAGCTGGATGTTCTCGGCGTTACCTTGATTACCGTTGCTCTGACACTCATCATTTTCCCGTTGGTGCAGGGTAGAGAACTTGGTTGGCCAGTTTGGATTTGGGTGATGCTGGCTTCAAGCCCAGTGCTATTCGGTATCTTCTTAGCGGTCCAAAAACGTCAAGAGAAAAACGGTGGAATGGCTTTGATTCCACCTTCACTATTCAAGAACCGTGGTTTTTCAGCTGGAGTGCTTACTGCCTTCTTAGCTCTATCCTCCATCGGTGCTTTCTTCCTCATCTTGGCTCTATACCTTCAGACTGGCCTCGGCTTCTCAGCTATTGATGCAGGTGTGGCCACTCTTCCATTCAGCATTGGTGCCTTCCTAGGAAGCGGTGTTGCTGTTCCTTTAGCTCCACGTATTGGAAAGTTCCTGATTGTCATTGGTGGAGTATTCCAGTTCGTCGGTTACTTCCTTGTTAGCCGAGTTATCTTGGATCAGGGAGATGCCTTGGTGGGATCTGACCTACTAATACCTATGGCAATAGCAGGTGTTGGTCTAACTCTTATCTTGGTTCCTCTTAACGACCTCGCTCTTGCTCAAACTGATGTTGAGAACGCCGGTGCTGCATCTGGAGTTCTAAACACATTCCAGCAGGTTGGTGGAGCAATTGGTGTTGCAATTATCAGCGTGGTCTTCTTCGATGTCGTAGGGCAGAACTTCTCACCAGCTGGACTGCGAGAGGGATTTGAATTAGCAATTTGGGTTCCACTGGTAGCTGTGGCACTCACAGCTGTGGCTAGCTTCTTGCTACCAAGCGCATCTCAGATGGTTGCTTACAACAAGGCACTCGAGGAAGCTGAATAGACAAGCGGCCGTTCTAAACGCCGAGTCGACACAACCGTTACGGGTGAAACGCTAGGCAGCCGGAACTGTAGGTTTCTTGTCCAATCGAGCACCAATTACAAGTGCCGAACCAATTATTACTAGGTTCTTTACTATGTACTGACCCTCGAGAGTTAGCCCAAAAGGGAAAACCGTGAAGCATACGTCTGGAAGTAGCACTAACGGCAAAAAAGTTCCGGGCATCTGCAAAGCAAGCAGTACTAAACCAAGTCTGGTCAGTGGCGGAATGAGGAAGCAGACTCCGATGCCAACCTCCCAGAGTCCTAGTAGCGGAACAATAATTTCAGGGGTGAGCCAGTAAACAGTCGCTGCAACCAGATCATATGCCGGAGACAGTTGGCCTATGGTTTTTAGGGCTCCGAACCAAATGAAGACGATACCGATTGAGAACCGCAGAAAAGGCACGCCAAATTTATCCGAGAAATCGATGAAAAACTTATCGAATCTTTGCGATTGCCTTGAAATAGTTTCTTTGATCATTTTGGATTAGCCCTATCCTGATTGGTTTCTAAGCCTAATTCCTGGACGGAAAAAAGAAAAACCTGTTGTCTATCTTTGCTGCAGGTAGCAGGCTAAAAGCCTCGAGCGCTACGGCTGAAGTCGCTGCACTCGCCAAGGAGTGAAGTCTCCATCTTCACCCAATGTGCGCACATACTCGATTCGATCGTGCATGCGGTTAGATCTTCCCTTCCAGAACTCAATTCGGGTAGGAATTATTCGGTAACCACCCCAATATTCAGGGCGAGGGACCTCGCTATCTTTGAATCTGTTTAAAGCCTCTTCAAACTGTCTATCCAAGCTTTCACGGTTCTCAATAAATACAGACTGCTGGCTTGACCAGGCTGCTACCTGCGAATCGTGTGGTCTCGAATTGTGATATTCGTCGGATTCATTACCAGGAACTATCTTTGCTACACCTTCGATGATTACCTGGTGGTAAATCGAGTACCAACCAAACACCGCACTCACCTTGGGGTTAGCTTGAATTGCCTGGCCCTTCTTAGATAAGTAGTTGGTTGCAAAGAAGAAACCGTGCTCATCAACACCTTTTAGTAGCACGGTTCTGGCTCTAGGTTGCCCCTCTGAAGTAACAGTGCTGAGGACAAAAGCGTTTGGTTCATATATGTCTGCCGCTTCTGCTTCCCTCAGCCAAATCTTGAACTGTTCAATTGGATCAGCAACTAGATGTGTTTCATTCAGGGCTTCTTGCCCATAGTCTTCATGCCTACCTAGCGATTCCATAAGTCAAGAATAGGCTCTCAAGTTCTGATGTGGAAATAAGGTGTATGTATGGAATTGCATGGAGATAACTTGAAACCTTTAGCCATAAACTCTGACCTCGAAGAGTTAGTCGACCTGCATTTCAGTGGACTGCATTCTGGTGGCGGAAGAAGTTCAATTAGAGGTGGTCAAACGGCTGCTAATCAAGCGCTAGCTGCATTAGATATTCGTGGCTACGCAAAGAATAGAAATGAAGTTCTACCCCTTCAAAGCCGTGGAGCTACCGTTATGTCTCCATATGTCAGACATAACATCATTCCTCTTCAACAACTCTGGGACCACGTAGGAGATGCTCCTTTCGCAGATAAAGAAAAATATCGTGATGAGTTGCTATGGCAAGAATATGCTCGCCACCTCTACGCGCGAATTGGTACACGCCTTTTTGAAAACCTAAGGTTTGAACAAGTTAGAGACACTGAAGGCGATGGCTGGCCAGAGGGAATGGCTTGCATTGATTTTGTCTTGGATGAACTGAATCAAGATGGCTGGTTAGTCAACCAAACACGAATGTGGCTAGCATCACACTGGACAATAAGAAATGGCAAAGGTTGGCTACACGGTCAAGAGAGAATGTATCGAGAACTCATCGACGGTTCTAGAGCAGCCAACCTCCTAGGTTGGCAATGGACAGTTGGAACTGGCACAGGTAAGCCATACGGTTTTGCCAGGTGGCAGGTCCAGAAGAGATCTCCTGGTTTATGCAGCACCTGCCAGCTCAGTAAGAAGTGTCCAATAGAGAAATTCCCAGCTGAGCAAGAACTGTATTCGCTAGCAACTGATCCTCTTCTAGGAGCTGACCCAACTCCTGAATACACATCAGGTCCTCTAGTCGCATCGAGAAACACTAAGCCTGACTATGTTCTGCTAACTATTGACTCAATGGGAGACAGCGATCCTGCACTAGTTGCCAACCCTGATTTGCCAGTAGTATTCGTTTTCAACGAAGAAGCACTGAGAAAACTACAACTGTCCTCAAAGCGCATTTTCTTTTATCTCGAGACCCTTCAAGATCTTTCGAATAGGAGAGAGGTCCGTGTATTCATTGGAGACCCGGTTGAGTTCGCAAGAGGAAATAGGGTCGCGACTACCTATGCACCTGTTCCTAGTTTCGCTAAATATCAAGACTTAGCTGAAATACATCCTTATCAGTGGCTAAGAAAACCTCATTCAGGTTCAGTACGATCCTTTAGCGCTTGGCGAGGAAAGCTCGATTAGCTTATGCCTTTGGGGTGAATAGTCGACTGTCGTTTATTGAAACCGAGTTTTGTGCGCTTGGAGGGACTCGAACCCCCAACCTTCTGATCCGTAGTCAGATGCTCTATCCGTTGAGCTACAAACGCTTGGGTGCCATTGGCAACTTAGAT
>JBEDLY010000083.1:0-4166 GCA_041171365.1 Actinomycetota bacterium
TCTCTGCACTTTCAAAAGAGTCGCGTTCACTTTTACTTTCGATAACCCTGAGTCAATAGACATTTGAGCGTTGTCATTGAGCTGACAGAATGACTTCACAATCTTGGCCTCTTTGGCATCTAAAGTGTCAAGCGCTACCGCAGCACTTTGAAAACCTTCTTGGCTGATTGTTAGCTCGCCTAGTTGAGGTAGCAATTCTCTAATCGCAAAGTCAGCATTCGGGTCCGAACAAGCCAAAACTTTAGCAATAAGTTTTTCAACACCGTCGCTTACAAACACACAGTCAACTGCACCTGACTCGATTGCCGTGACTCGAAGCTGAGTCTCTTCGAACTGTGTGCCAATTAGAATGCGACCAATGGTTTCCTGTTGAACTACCGCAATAGCATGAAGAGCTTTGGTGTAATCGAATGCCGATTGAGTTCCAAGTCTTTGTTCAATGATTGCAACGTCATATGTCACGTCTAAGAATTCCTGTGGCAAAAGACCGTGACCCTCAGAGTCAAAAACTATCTGACATTTTCCACCGACTTCTAAAGCAGCTCTTCGTGCTGATCTCAGAGAATCAGATCCACCTAGCAGAGCAACGCGAAGAGTTACCAACTAATTACCCTCGGCATAGTTGATGATGTTAGGGAAAGCAGCAGAGACCGTGAAGCCGACACCTGGAACGCGCACGAAGTCCATGGTTCCTTGATATAGAGCTGCACGCTCCTGCATGGCAGTTAGTCCCGCTCCGATAGGCCTTTCAACCAGAGCCTTCCTATCATCTTGTTCTGTGTAGCCGGTGATGTCTAGGTCTAGGTTTCTTTGAGTCTCTTCACCATTGTCTTTGATAACAACCTGCATGGCCTTCTCTTGCCAGTTGAAATCGATATCAACTTCAGTACCCACCGGTGTGTGCTTGTAGATGTTATCTAGTGATTCGAAAACAATTCGATACAGAATCAGATCAGCTCCAACTACCAACTTGATTGGAACACCTTGCTCCCTGAATGAAACCTTGTAGCCATACTCTCGGTACGAAACCAACAAAGCATTGAGATCTCTTAAGCCTGGCAATGCCAAAGCTTTTTCTTTTTGCAGTCCAAGAAGATCGCTTAGTCTTCTAATTTCTGCGTAAGACTTCTTCAAACCTTCAAGCAGATTGTCCAGAAGTCTAGGTGCAATAGAAGGATCAGTTTTAGAAGCATAAATTCCGGCTTCAGTGGATGCCAGAGTAGCTCCAACTTGCTCTAGGAGTATGTCGTTGACATCGCGAGCAATACCGAATCTTCTGTCTTGCTCAGCTAGTGCCAATTGGTTTGAAGCTACTTGATGAGTTAACAATGCTTTATCGAAGTCAGTTCCAACGTGAGTGATTCTTGTGTATAGAAGTCTTCCGATGAACCAAGCATTCGCGTTGGTAGCTATCAAAGCAACGAATCCAGCAAGAGCTAGAACTGCCTTGGCTTCATCTGAAGGTAGTGCAAGACCGTAGAAAGTTCCTTCTGCTGGCAGGTTGAATACCAACCAGAAATAAGCGATAGATCCGAGAATGATGTTCAGCAAGAACCCGATCCAACGTGCTCGAGTTGAAGCGAATGCGGCAAGAATCAAAAGGCATACGGTGATAGAAATCTGAGAAACCTGAGTTTCTAAACCTAGATAGTTTGGAATGAAGATTCCAATCGCAAACAGGGCTATTGAGACGTATGGAAGGGCTCTCGACAAAGCAACAGAGGCGGCGAGCACTAGTGCTGCTG
The DNA here is from genome assembly GCA_041171365.1 of Actinomycetota bacterium. Taxonomy (GTDB): domain Bacteria; phylum Actinomycetota; class Actinomycetes; order Actinomycetales; family Microbacteriaceae; genus Rhodoluna. Next base: position 1,746 of record JBEDLY010000083.1, read on the forward strand.
GAATTGTTTCAACGCCTTGAATCAGGAAATCAATGCCTCCGAATACGAACAGGCAAGCAAGGGCAAGAATGCTAGTTGGGAGCCATAACTGGTCGCGAATCCAAAGAAACATCTGGTCTCCTGAAGGGCTTCATGAAATGGCTCCCCGGCTTGGACTCGAACCAAGAACCTATCGGTTAACAGCCGATTGCTCTGCCAATTGAGCTACCGAGGAATGCTGCCTAAGCAACTTTCATACTTTACCAAAAACTTTGATCTTTTTCTTGCCCTAGAGCAATTAGTAGCCAAGTTCAGGGTCAACTAGGCCAACCCAGTCTCCTAAACCCTTATAAGCGGCTAGATTCTCACGAATTCTTATCGAGAAAAGCCTGATTACCTGGGAGTTGGTATCGGCTGTGTGCGGGGTGATAATCACGTTCTTAGCAGTCCAAAGTGGATGCCCATCTGGCAGTGGCTCGGGATCAGTCACATCAACTCCAGCCCCAGCAATAATCCCACCGTTTAGGGCTGTTACTAGGTCAGACGTATTCACGACCGCCCCTCTTGCCACGTTGATGAGGTAGGCAGAGCTCTTCATCTTATTGAAACGGTCCCGGTTGAATAGATTCTTGGTGCTCTCGGTCAATGAGCAGGCTAAGAACACCCAATCAGCTTCCGGAAGATGCTTATCTAATTCACCTAACTGGACAGTCTTAGTAGCTCCTTCAAGGTGCTCTGCTCGATTACGAACAACAGTGATGTTGCATCTAAACGGAGCAAGTTGCTTCAAAAGTTCCTCTGTGATTCCACCAGCACCCACTATCAGAATGTTGGAGTCGTAAAGCGAAGCTGCAAACTTTCTACCCCAACTACGAGCCTCTACTCGCTTGCGAACGACTCTGCCTAAGGCAAGAGCCAACATGAGTGCATGTTCAGCTACAGGCTCACGATATGAACCTTTGGCGCACGCAAATCGAACTGGAAAATGCAAGACGTTTTGAAATGCATCGACTCCAGCGAATGGAAGTTGCACGAACTCTAACTGCTTATTTTCTTCAAGAAGTTGCTCTAGACCTTTTGGGTCTGAGTAGTCAGTCCAAATAACAGCACCAACTTCTTCAGTAAGAGGCGAAAGAATTGAGCCGCTGTCTAAAACTGCTTGTTCGTAGGCTGGAAAACTCTTTGGAGCAACTGTCACCAATGACTTGTCAATGGTCATCGAAGTTCTCTGATCTGAGCCTCAATAGCCATGAGCTGTCGTTGCATGAGGTTTTGTTCATCAGGCTGCGTTTCAGGATTGATTTGAGCAAGATTTGATCGCATTGCATCTCTTTGCCTAGTTAACATCTTTCGCTGAGCACTAGCTATAACTCCGACTGCATAATTCTGAATCTCGTCAGGAGTACTAACCGGAATCTCTTTGCTTCCCAATTGTCTTACTAGACCGTGCAACACCTCAGGTGTGCGGGAACCAATCTGAATAAACCAATCAGGTTGGTGAATTGAGCTAATCGCCTCCGCGGCAGCTTGAGCAATAACAACATAAGCAGGTGTTCCAAACATGCTCTGGCATATTTGCAAAGCAGCTTCTGGAGACCAAGCAGATGGAACTTGAAGTAAGACAGCGAGGACTTCTTGTTCCAATCGAGTGTTGGCATCTTGTAGGTTCGGCATCGGGAACTCAGTTCCCTCTTCTGGCGGAGGTGGCTCCCCCACATTCATCTCTGAAGGCAAATAATTAGACTCTCCGCGACGTGCGTTTGCTACCGCTGCAGCTCTTTGCTTTGTGAGCTCAGCACCAAGCAAGCGGTTAATCTCATCATTACCAAGTTGGACTTTGCCAGCGAGCGTGCGAACATATTCTTCTCTAGAACCTAGGTCTGTAATGCGAGTGAGAACGGTAACTGCTGCAGTTGCAGCAGATAGACGGCCAGGATATGAACTCAAATCGTGACCAGCAATCTTTTGGTCTAACGCAAATTCATAGATAGGACGCTTACTCTCAATCATCGAGACAACAGCGGAATCACCCTTTTGAATTCTTAGATCGCAAGGGTCTAAGCCTTCTGGGCCAACTGCAACGAAAGTTGAAGCGATGAACTTACCGGATGATTCAAAGGCTCGCATTGCAGCTTTTTGACCAGCGGCATCTGGGTCGAATGTGAAGATAACTTCTGCTGACTCGCCACCGGTACCAAAGATTTGATTGATCTTTCTGATGTGGTCATCACCGAATGCGGTTCCGCAAGTTGCTACAGCTGTAGTGATGCCCGCTAGATGACAAGCCATTACATCTGTGTAGCCTTCAACAACCACAACCTGACGATTCTTAGCTATGTCCTTCTTTGCTAAGTTCAAGCCATATAGAACCTGAGACTTGTGATAGACCGGGGTCTCCCCTGTGTTGATGTATTTGGCTAATGGATCATCTTCATAGATCTT
>JBEDLY010000083.1:4206-5644 GCA_041171365.1 Actinomycetota bacterium
TAGATCTTTCGAGCACCAAAACCGATTACTGCATTAGTTGCATCCCTAATCGGCCAAACCAATCTTCCTCGGAACTTGTCATAGGTACGACCTTCTTTAGCAACTAGAAGATCTACTTTCACAAGCTCTTCTTCGGTGAAACCCTCTTTCTTGAGGGCCTCTCCTAAACTGTTCCAACCCTTAGGTGCATAGCCAACACCAAAGTGTTCTGCCGCCTGCTTGTCAAAGCCCCTCTGGCTCAGAAAATCTCTGGCAGTTTGAGCTTCCGGACTCTCAAGTGATGAGGAAAAGAACTTGGCTGCTGCCTCATTGGCAGCGAGAAGACGAGCTCGGTTCACACCTTCATCACGATTGCTGCCAGCTTCGTAAGTGATTTCGTAAGAGATCTTTGATGCACACTTCTCAACGGCTTCATAGAAAGTGATGTTTTCAATCTTCTGCAAGAACTTATAAACATCGCCACCCTCGCTGCAACCAAAACAATGGTAGAAACCTTGATCCGGTCTTACGTTGAAAGAAGGAGACTTCTCATCGTGGAATGGGCACAAACCCTTTAGAGATCCAACACTGGCTCCCTTGAGTTGGACATACTCACCAACAATGTCAGCAATGTTAACTCGCTGCTTTATGGCCTCGATGTCTCTAGTGGGAATGCGGCCAGCCATTACTTGCCACTTCCCTTTAGAACCAATGCTTCATGCATCTTTGACGCAGCGGCGTCAGTGAGAACCGCAATCTGATCAACAATCACACGGTGTTTCTCTGTGTCATTCTTAGCTTTGCTCCATGCCGCTTGAGAATAACCGTCAAGGTACTCACCGTTTGATGCAAGCAGAACATCGGCTAACTCTTTGAGCAAAGTTCTCTGGTCCTCGTAGTAGCCAACTCTTTCGTCAAGTGACATCAAGAAGTAGGAAGCTAATCCCTTGAAGATTGCTATCTCAGCTTCGACTTCGATAGGAACAACAACATCTCCTGCATATCGAGCAAACAGAGAATCTGCATTTGCCTGGAATGTTGCTTCAGTAGTTCTTGAAACGAAGGAACCGATTACTGAAGAGGTGAGGTTCTTTAGTTGACCAGCCTCACGTGGTGTTCCACTATAGCTTTGCAGCCAGTATTGATTTGCCTGGAGTCTGTCTAGAGCTGCAGCTAAATGATCGGTTGAAATGTTGCCGCCATTCCAGCGTTCAATTTCTTTTACAATCGCAGCTTCTTGCGAAGAACCCTTGAGTTCTTCCAGCTTTATGAAACCTTCAACAACAGCATCTTCGAAGTCGTGAACTGAATAAGCCACGTCATCACTGAAGTCCATGATTTGAGCTTCAAAACACTTGACTCGATCCTTAGCTCCGATTCTTAGCCACTCAAAGACCGGAACGTCATCTTCATAAACACCAAATTTGATAGATCTATCTGCTCCAGAATCTTGAACAGC
>JBEDLY010000084.1:0-8139 GCA_041171365.1 Actinomycetota bacterium
CGCTTAGCGCTCTAGGAGATTCATTTACTTTGGTAGTTGTTCCTTGCTTATCAACAATTGTTGTTGAAACACGAAGGCTACCTTCAACCCACATTGGAACTAGGAATGATGATCCAGTTCTTTCAAGAACACTCACATCAGCATTACCGATAGGAACTACACCTGGGGCATGAATGTTGGCAAGGGTTAGACCACGAGAAACGTTAATACCTTTACCAGCTAGTTCTTCACGAACATCCTCTGCACGGTTTACTCCACCGTTGTGTAGGTGATTTACAAAATAAGTTCTGTCTAGAGTGGGGGCAGGTGTCAGTGTGACAACCGGAGCACCAAAGTGTCCTTGCGACATGTGTTTCTCCTACTCACTCGTATCTAATTAGATGCCTGATTCATCTGGCTATTTAGAGCAAACTACACTGTCGGCTAACTCCCAAAAGTATAACAAATGCCTCGATTTAGGCTGGTTCCGGTCTAAGGCTCTTGATCTTGTGGTTAGTTAGCTTGGCTAGCTCATCAAGGCTGGTAACCCCATGCCTGTCAGCCATATGGATGACAATCCTGGCACAGGCATCGCTATCGGCTAGGGCATCATGGTGGTCAAACTCCTCATGGCCTATGGCATAAGCCACCTGATTCAGCCTGTAACTGTCTAGGTTGTAGGTCTTTCGGGCCATAACCAGAGAACAGCCATATCTAAGATCTGGAAGCTCATATTCAATAAGAGCACTATAAACCCAAGCATTTCCTCTAGAGCTTCAGCCCAGGTAGGAGCATCCACCACATCCTGGGGGTGGATGCCATGAACACCTATGTTGCCTGCAGCAAACCAGTCATTTGGATACGGAGGCTTTATCAAGGTGGAGAAGGTATCTACTATCTTGCCTTCAGCTACCTTCACCAATCCAACAGCACAAGGACTAGCCGAGGCACCGTTTGCGGTCTCGAAGTCTATGGCTGTGAAGTTAAGAGGCATTGCTTCAATCTAACCTAAAGCCCATGACACCGAAGGGAGACCCTCAAAGACAAGTAAACTTGCTTGAATGGCTCTAACAATCGGTATCGTCGGACTACCAAACGTCGGCAAATCAACTCTCTTCAACGCACTAACTAAGAACAATGTGTTGGCAGCGAACTATCCCTTCGCAACCATTGAACCTAACATCGGTGTTGTTAACCTTCCAGACCCAAGACTTCAAAAGCTTGCAGACATCTTTGGAAGCCAAACACTGCTTCCAGCTCCTGTGTCATTTGTTGACATCGCTGGAATTGTTAAAGGTGCTTCATTGGGTGAAGGACTAGGAAACAAGTTCCTAGCGAACATTCGTGAAGCAGATGCCATCGCTCAGGTGGTTAGAGGATTTATTGATCCTGATGTTATTCACGTTGATGGCAAGGTAGATGCTTCAAGTGATATCGAAACAATCAACACCGAGCTAATCCTTGCGGATCTAGAAACGCTAGATAAGGCAAGAGTAAGAATTGAAAAAGAAGTTAAGGGCAAGAAGGTTGAACCTGCTGTTCTTGACACAGTAGACCAGGCTCTTGCATTCCTAAATGCTGGTAAGCCACTTTCTGTTTCAACAATTGACTTGCTACCAATCAAAGAACTTGGCTTGCTAACAGCTAAACCTATTCTTTATGTCTTCAACGTTGATGAGTCAGTTCTAAGCGATGCTTCTAAGAGAAAGCTATTGGCTGATCTTGTTGCACCTGCTGAGGCAGTATTCCTAGATGCCAAGGTTGAGAGCGAACTTATCGATCTCTCTCCTGAAGAAGCTAACGAACTTCTGGCTTCTCTTGGTCAAGACGAATCTGGGCTAGACCAGCTTGCTCGTATTGGATTCAACACTCTAGGTCTTCAGACCTACCTAACCGCTGGTCCTAAAGAAACTAGAGCATGGACCATCAAGAAAGGTGCAACAGCACCTCAGGCTGCTGGTGTTATCCATACTGATTTCCAAAGAGGCTTCATCAAAGCTGAAATTGTTTCCTTCGATGACCTAATTGCTGCAGGTTCAATGGCTGAAGCTAAAGCCGCAGGTAAAGTCCGCATGGAAGGTAAAGATTACGTCATGCGTGATGGAGATGTTGTTGAGTTTAGGTTCAACGTCTAAACAGATTTAGTGATTAGCTAATTCCCAGGTGTGACCGCTTGGATCTTGGAAGCTAGCTGTTCTAATTCCCCATGGTCTATCAATAGGACCACTTAGAAGTACAACTCCGTTTGCCTTTAGTTGATTGGCTACGGCATCGACGCCTGAGCACTTGAGTGTGTAAACAGCATTGGTTCCTGTTCTTGAAGAATCGTATTTAACTGGATCTAGCAATACATCTGCCTCTGTTACTGAGAGCAAGTTAATCATTGTGTTTCCAGCGTTGAAGACTGAAGAAACATCATCCTTATAGACCTCAACAAGCCCTAGCTTGTTGCTATAGAAATCTCTACTTGACTCTAGATCTTGTGAGAGTAAGGTGATGGCAAATATGCCACCTGCGAAGGTTCCTGCAATAGATTCGTTCATTGCCTTATTCTAGGGTTTGTTGAAATAAGGAAAGAAGTAGGAGGCCATGAGAGAGAAACTGTATTCAGTTGAAAGAACTTTCCCAGTAAGCATTGAAACACTTTGGAATGCTTGGGTTGACTCTAAAGCTCTAGAGGTTTGGTATAGCCCTGTTCAGTTAGAAGTGGCTAAAGATACTGTGACTAATGATGCAGTAGTAGGGGGAGTATGGACAGTCGGAGTTGACGTTCCTGAATACAACTTCGTTGCCTACTTCTTTGGTGTCTACACCCAGGTGAAGCACCATGAGCTTCTTGAACACACTATGAATTACACCCAGTCTTTAGATGAGTTCAAGAAGAGAGTGTCTTCTCCTGATGAACATCTGATTCAGCTTGATTTCAAAGAAGTTGAAGGCGGATCGTGGGTTTCATTCACTCAGTTCGGCCAAATGCCTGAAGAGCAGATTGAACTAACCAGAGCGGGAACTTCCTCATATTTCGATAACTTAGGTAAGTTCCTAGCCGCTAAGTAGCGGCTGGTTTATAGGATATTCACATGAATTTATTATTTGAAAACCTAAATCTTCTTCCAGTATTCGTTGCATCCTTTGTTTCTTTCATTGTTGGAGCAGTCTGGTTTGGTCCTAAGACTTTCTATCCAGTTTGGATGAAGGCTCTAGGTCGTGAAGTTCCTACCGAGCGCTACAAGATGACTGGTGGTGAGACTCTGTTCATGTTTGGTGGAACATACCTCGCAGCACTAATCCAGGTATTCACCTTGGCAATCATCTTCTCTGTGGTTAGAGCAGCTGATGTGACCCTTGACGCCGGAACAGGTGCTCTTCTAGGTTTCATCTTTGCTACCGGTCTAGGAGCATTCGCTTCTCTTTCACACAGAATCTTCGCTCAGCCTGATGGCAAGGTCTACAGATCGCTAAAGGTTTGGCTAATTGAAGTTGGTCAAGATGTGCTCTGTGTGACTATTGCAGGTGCAATTCTTGGAGCCTGGGCTTAGTTCGACCAGCTCTGGGCTAATTACTCGACTTTGAGGTTTAGTCTGCGATACTTCAGGTATCTAGTCAGTAACGGAGGTGTGAAGATGTTAGATGACAAGCAATGTAACTGTGGCGAAGGCTGCAAGTGTTCAGGTGGTTCAAACGAATAGAAACAACTTGGTTGTTTCTTGAATAAAGAATTAAGGCAAGTCTAGAAATCAGTGCTACTGATTACTGACTTGCCTTCTTTTATAGCCTCGAGCAATACCTTCACAACATGGCTTGCAGTCATACCTTCTGGGAATGCTGGAGCAGTTCCAAAGATAGCTCTGGTAGCTAGACCTGTTTCAGTGTGTCCAGGCTTTGCATCTGTGACTTGAATGTTGTCTCTGCGGAACTCTTGGGTAATCGTGGCTAGGTAACTAGCGTGAGCCGTTTTAGAAACTGTGTAGGCAGACATACCAGGGAAGACCTTCTCTGAAACAACTCCTGTTATTCCAGCAACAAATGCTCCTGCTACTTTATCTAAAGCAAGTAGTGGATGAAGAGCAGAGATGATGGCTGCTGGACCCAGGTTATTGATCTGCATTAGTTTGGCAGCATCTTGAGGGCTTGTCTCTGTTGCTTTTGCAAACCCAACAACACCTGCTGCATTGATGATTCCATGAATGGGTTGGTTGAGGTTCAAAAGGTAATCGGTAAGAGTCTTGATGCTTTCATAGCCTTCAAGATCAACAAGTAATTTGACGGCTGCTTCGTTAGGAATTCGTGCCGCAGTTTCAACGTTACGAGCAGTGGCCATAACACTTACTCCAAGAGCTGTGAGTTGTCTAACTAGCTCTGAGCCTAGAGCTCCTGAGCCACCAATAACCAGTACGTTCTTACCTGCGAATTCCATTGCTCAATTATGGCTTATGTATTTAGCCGCCAGTTGACATGACTTAGTGAGGACAGTGAGTCGGTGAACTAGTTCTTGATGTTTGGGTGATTGAAGTGCTCAGAGACGGTTCTGTGAAGAATGCCGTTGGTTGCTAGAACACTTGAGCTATCAGTTGTTAGTGCGCCATTCAAATCAGAAATAGTTCCACCAGCCTGCTCAACAATAGGAACTAGGGCAGCGATGTCATAGATCTTCAGATCGTGTTCTGCTGTTATCTCTAGAGTTCCTTCAGCATTCAGCAAGGAGCATGTATGACCAGAAGTCTCCGAATGCTCTGGTTCGCCACATCTTTCTGGATAGTGAGATTAGTTGATCTAGCTGCCCAACCTGATCCCAAAGCTTTAGGTTGTTATAGCTAAGTGAGGCACTTTCTAGGTTGTTAACTTTAGAAACTTGAATTGGGACTTCTCGGCCATCGATGTGTTTGGTGTGTGCGCCAACTCCAGGAGCTGCCCACCATCTTCTTCCCATTGCAGGGGCACTAACAACACTCACTACGGGTTTGCCATCTACTGCTAGAGCAATCAGCGTTGCCCATACCGGCACACCTCGCATGAAATTAGCTGTGCCATCGATTGGGTCAATAATCCAGGTTCTACTTCCTGCTCCATGCAGGTTCTCTCCAACGGTTCCATACTCTTCACCGATAAGTGAATCATCAGGTCTTGCTTCCTTGAGCTTTGCCTTGAGGGCAGCTTCAACACTTCTATCGGCATCTGTAACAGGGGAGGAGTCTGGTTTAGTTTCAACTACTAGGTCTTGAGCATAGAAACGCTCTAGCGAGATACGGTCAGCGATCTCTGCCATCTCAAGGGCAAGAGCTAGATCTTTACTAAAGTCCATGTATAAAATCTACTCGTTCGAAGAGTTTGCTAGTGAAGACATCAGTCTTCTAAGGGAATCAACTCGTTGTTCAGCAATACTTCCATTCGCTATTGCCTCATCTAGTAGGCAGTCAGGGGAGTCCGCTAGATGAGAGCAATCTCTTGGACAATCAACTGCAATTGCCCATAGATCTTCAAAGCTTTTGAGAAGATTTTCTAGTTTGATGTGTCCAAGTCCAAAGGATCTAACTCCAGGGGTATCAATAATCCAAGAGTTTGTTTCAACGTTTAAGTTGATAGCTCTTACCGAGCTGCTGGTGTGTCTTCCTCTACCGGTAACAGCATTGACTCCACCGGTAGACCGGAGAGCACCTGGTGATACAGCGTTCACGAGGGTCGACTTACCAACACCACTGTGTCCAACAACAACTGTGATCTCATTAGCTAGGAAATCATTGAGTTCTTTTAGTGATGGAGATTCCTGTTTATTTAGAATTACAGGAATTGATAATCCAGAGAAGTTAGCCAGGAACTCTGTTGGATCTGCAAGGTCTACCTTGGTAATACATAGAGCTGGTCTTAGGCCTGCATCATAGGCAGCTGCTAGGTATCTATCGATAAGTCTGGTTCTAGGTTCTGGGTTTGCAATGGCCACCACAATGAGCATCTGGGTTGCATTAGCAACCATCACTCTTTCAACCTGATCACTATCATCAGCACTTCTTCTAAGAAGAGAAGTTCTAGGTTCCACTCGAACTATTCGAGATAGAGCTCCAACTGTGTCAGAGGTGTCTCCTGCTAGAGCAACAAGGTCGCCAACAGCAACACCTTCTTTTCTAAGTTCTTTACCAAGTGTTGCTGTTATCTCTCTAGATTCATCAACGATTACTGTGTAGCGACCTTTATCAACCTGAATGACCATTCCGATAGGGGCATCTTTATAAGTAGGCCTTGTCTTTGTTCTTGGCTTATTGCCTTTAGGGTTTGGTCTAAATCTAATATCGCTCTCATCGATGTCATGCTGGCCAGGTTCTGGCTCATAGAGCCAACTCAAGGCTTGACTCCTAGTAGGTCATTCCATAGGGAAACAAACTCAGGCATTGTCTTACTAACAACACTTACATCTTCAATGGTGATGCCAGGAATACGAAGACCAATAATTGCTCCAGCAGTTGCCATGCGGTGATCTTCATATGTGTTCCAAGTTCCAGAATGCAATTCAGTGCTTGGTTCAATCGCTACGCCATCTTCGAGTTCGGTGGCTTTGCCACCAATCTTGTTTATCTCAGTAGTTAGAGCAGCAAGTCGATCTGTCTCATGTCCTCTTAGGTGAGCAATTCCAGTAATCCTTGAAGGACCATCAGCTAGAACGGCTAGAGCAATAATTACCGGAGCTAGTTCACCACCGATTGATAGGTCTATATCAATTCCTTTGATGTGCCCATCACTGGTGATGGTCAAATCATCGCCGGATCTTTCAAAGCTGGCACCCATCTGAGTCAAAATCTCAACAAAGTGTTTACCAACCTGAGTTGTTGTTACTGGCCAGTTCCTAATAGTTACTGAACCACCAAGAACTAGAGCTGCAGCGAGGAAAGGACCTGCGTTTGAAAGATCAGGTTCAATGTTTATGTCGCCTCCACCAATTCGACCAGGCTCAACTACCCAAAGTGTTTCTTCAGGCTGGGAGACCTTTACTCCTCTTTGTCTAAGGCACTCTAAAGTCATCTCGATGTGGGGAAGACTTGGCAGATCTTTGCCAACATGTCTTAGGGAAAGACCCTTCACGAATCTCGGAGCAGCAAGCAAAAGTCCTGAAACGAACTGGCTAGAAGCACTGGCGTCGATTTCGAGATAACCACCTTCAATCTCGCCAGAGCTAGTGATAGTGAAAGGTAGAGATCCTGAGCCATTGTCTTCAACAGAAACACCCAGGGCTCTAAGCGAGTCAATGGTGGTCTTCATAGGTCTTCTGCGGGCAGCTTCATCGCCGTCAAAAGTGATTTCTCCTGCAAAAAGAGCTGCCATCGGAGGCACAAAACGCATGACTGTTCCGGCTAAACCGCAGTCAATACTGGTCTTTAGGGGACTTCTGGATTCAATGTCAGTGGTAGGTGGGACTATTACTAAGTCACTCCTTTCGCTGGCGTTGATTTGAGTCCCTAGCTTCATCAGGGACTCAATCATCAGCTGGGAATCCCTGGAATCTAGGGGATTTCTAAGGCGGCTGGGTGATGAAGCAAGGGCAGATAGCACTAATTCGCGGTTGGTTAGAGACTTTGAGCCAGGCAACGACACGGATCCAGAGATGGCACGTTGAATTGTGGGGGCAAGCCAAGGACTTTTAGCCGGGCGGGAATAAATGTTGTCCGTCATGTGTTTTCTATTCTAACGGCATGATTTATCGGTGCTGGAGGACCAAAACCGCTCAACGAAGAGCAAACTAACCCTAAGGACGATATTTATTTACATTACACAGACTGCACAGCTAGCACCACGCCGCCATGTCTATGGCTCAGCTGCTCGAATCAGCAGCAAACACATGTCACAACTACTAAACTCACAATCGATGAGTAACCAAACGGGAACCCCAGAAGACAACGCAGCCAAGCTTGCCTCATTCAATGACGCAGCCTCCCCTTACTTCGAGGAAATTCGCCGTTGGTGCATTGGCAAGACTCAGAACCTCCAAAGAGGTGAGGATATTGCCCAAGAAGCACTAATCAAGGCTTTCAATGCCTGGGACACATTTACCGATCAGGGTAAGGGTCCAAAATCATGGATGTATAAGATCGCATCCAACCTTCTAATCAACGCTGGTATCGCCCAGTCAAAGCTTGATGAGAAGATGCAGTACGTCTACACCAACGAAGAAGG
>JBEDLY010000085.1:0-7794 GCA_041171365.1 Actinomycetota bacterium
CTAGAGACTTTTGTAGTTCTGCCTGAGTAACTAGTTGTTGTAAACATCCTTGCGATGCCCTGCTCTGACCAGAAGCAACGTGAGAGTTTCGTTCTCTGCATCGATTATTAGCCGGTAGTCGCCAACCCTAAGTCTGTAAAAAGGTGCCCAATCACCCTTGAGTGGAGTTAGGTAACTAACTGGATTTTCTTTTTGGGCTAGCTGATCTAGTTGGCTTCGCATCCTTCGCACTTCTTGCTTGGGAAGTCTTTTTAGTTGCTTTATTGCTGCTGGAGATATCTCCACTATCCACTTCATCGAGTCCGAGTTCAACGCTTAGTTCCTTCATGCTAATCCTCTTTTGATTGCGTCCCCCTGCGGCGAGGTATTCGCGGATAGCCTCAAGGTCACGAAGGTCCTCTTCAAATTCTTCAATTCCTCGGATTATCAGCTCACGAACAAAGTAAGACCTAGGTCTTCCTGTGCGGTCAGCAAGATTATCAATCCGAGCCCTAAGGTCATCAGAAAGTCGAACGGTTACCATAGCCATAATCTTCTCCTGTCTTACTTGTCTTACATGTAAGACTAAATGAGATTGTGGATAAGTTCAAGACTTATTGCTTGTAATCCTTGCCGCGATATTGAATTCGTTGAATCTCTATTTGGTTACTCGCGTTGTGAATTGTGAAGACGACACGTATCTTTCCGACTCTTGTGCTTAACGAATCCTTGAGGTTCCCATCAAGCCACTTCGCAATGTCCAGTGGATTTGAAGTGTGTTCTAGTTGATCAATTCTTCTTATTACTCGACTTCTTGGCACCGGATCGAGATTCTTTAGGTCTTTTGTTGCTTTTCGGGTTAGAACTATCTGCCAACTCTTGTTCACGTAATTCAGCTTTCACTTGCTCCCAGGGGACGGTCTCTCGATCCTCTGGACTGCCGGCGAGTAGCTCTTTTATAGCCAATTCACCAAGCACCTGATCTTCCATGTCTTCAATAGACTGGGCAATCATTTTCTTAACAAAGTGAGACTTGGTGCGACCGCTGCGCTGGGCTAGCCAGTCAAGGCGTGCGTTCAATTCGTCACTTAGTCTGAGGGTCAACATGGCCATAATTCTCTCCTGTATTACATGTAATACAAACAACCATAAATGAGATTGTGGATAAGTTCAAGGAGATTCGGATACTGATAATAGGTTCTCCAAACTCACCGTATAAAGGAAAACAAATATCAAGGTTCGCGGGAATAAACCCATGCGGGAAATAGTTCTTATAACTAGCGATGTCAGTGGTCAGGACTAGCATCTTATTCCCAGAGCAATTTACGATCTAGTCAGGAGATTCAAATGAGCAAAAATGCAAAAAAGTTCCAGAAGCCTCAAGCTAGCAAGCACAACGCTAGATGCACACAGACCCCTAGTAAAGAGCGTTACCGTGACATGAAGGAAGCTAAGCGCGACCTTCGCTTCTTCAGAAGCAAAGCGGCTGAAGACATGCAGAACCAGGGTTGGACCACCTTCAACCAGAGGCGTGTCTATGAGTGCTCAGGATGTAAGGGTTACCACCTAACGTCTCAAGAGCTAGGCAGAGTTGAGTTCGAAGTAGTTAGAGCACCAGAGCTAACAATTGCAGATCTAATTCTTTCCGCATAACCGGGAATAAACCAAAGTTCCAACCGCTTTACACAATTAGAGCTAACCCATGGAAGGGGTAGGAGCATAAACTTTTTCGACTTCATAGGACTCTTAGTTCTGCTTTTTCTAGCTGGAGTAGTGATCTTTGCCATCGGCATTCAGTTATTTGTAGTTCTATATGCAGCCTTCGGAAATCCCAAACCAGCTCTTCGCCCCTCAAGCAAAGACGAAACCGAATATTAAATAATCGGGAACGGCGTGTTTGAAACGCAATTTCAAAATCTGTTTCACAATAACTTTCCAACTTAAAAATCCAACCCCCTAAGGCACAGCGAAGTGTCAGAACCTTGGAGCACTACATGCACTTTGACCCAACATCAGATGCGGATGAACTATGGAATGAGTTCAACGAATCTGCTACTCCTACCGCTCGTAAGATTGAGATTCTCTTCAACATTGGTCACCGTGAAATGTGGAATCTAAGATCTAAGGACGCTCTCAAGTACTGGATGCCAGCACTTGAGATGGCTAGAACCGCAGGTCTCAAGAAAGAGTGGATTGAGCTAACCGAAGCCATCACTCGTGAATACATCACTAATCAGAGTGAGTATGTCAAAGCCCTAGAGATGGCTGATGAAGGCCTAGCCCTGATCCCTGAGTTCTCACTCGACGAAGAGGAAAGAACCTCTCAGGCACACCTCACCTGGGGTAAAGCGGTTGCCTACGACAACCTGAACAAAGACGAACTAGCTCTTACCTACTACACCGTTGCTTCGCAGATGTATTCAGATGTGAAGAACGACTTCCTAGCCAACATTATTCAAGGTGCTGCTATTCACGCCCACATTGAACTAGGTGAGATCGACGAAGCAGATCAGCTACTACAAGCCAACAGAGCCTATTTCTTAGACAAAGAAGACCTAGGCCGGATTGCCTACTGCGACCTACTCACAGTCATGATCATGATCCGCAGAGAGCAGTTCCAGGAGGCTCTAGCTCTTGCCCTTGAAGTGAAATCAGTTGAGAAGCAGATAGGCAAGCTAGATGCTGGAACTCTACGTTGGGTAGCCAAGGCTTACTTCTATGCCAAGGACTATGAGCAGGCAGTTGCTCACTATCGCCAGGCATTGAAGCTAGCTACTAAGAAGCCGACCCGTGACTACAAGGAGCTAGTAAAGAACAACCTAGGGCTAGCCGATGCACTGGATGCCCTAGGCAAGACCAAAGAAGCAGAAGAAGCACGCTTTGATGCTAAATCTGTTGATAGCCGTCTAAAGAACCCTCAGTTCGATGATGGCACCAAGGCTCTAGAAGAAGTTCAGAAGCTACGCCAAGAGGGTGAATATGCTCTTGCGCTGCAATCCGCAACTGAGATCATTCAGGCAAGCTCTGAAACAGGAGACATTTCACTTCGCCTGAGAGGCGAATGTGAAAAGATCTTCACTCTCTTCCTAAAAGAAGACTATGAAGGTGTAGTCAACACCTGGGAAGAGATGCCTCAGGCAACCCTAGAGTTCCACGATGATCTTGTAATCAAGATTAAGAACATGGTTTGTCACTCTCAATACAAATTAGGCAGAGTGCAAGAAGCAGCAGAACTTAACAACCAGGTTCTCTCGGACATTCGTCTAGAGCAGAGTAAGCAGGAGCAGGCTTATGCATACGAGAACAAGGTTGAAATTGAATCTGATCCAAATGAGAAGAGCAAGCTTGTCTCATATGCAATTGAAACAAACCTAGAAGCACAGAACATCGATAGAGCACTAAAGATTACTCGCAAATTCCGAGATAAGTATTAGCATGTTCTTAGGTGGAAACACCAACTAAAACTAAATAGCAACTGTTCAAACTCGTTTGAGTTTAAGAAGAGCGCAACCTGCCGCCCATCGGCAAGGTGCCAAAGAAGTAACAAAGGAACAGGCCTAGACAACCGTCTAAGCAACTAAAGATGGGGCACTTATGCCCCGATAGATCAAGCGAAAGCTTGAAGAAAGGGGCATTAACCATGTCCGAAGAAAAGAAGAACTACAGCTACCGCACACCAGATATAGATATCCCTGAGAGACTGCAGGCCACAAAGAACGAACACAAGTATGTAACCAGTGTTGTGGGTCACTGGGGTATCCAAGCCAGACAGAACAGACTGCAAGCACTCTTTGATGATCAAAGAGACAACCTTCATTCACTATTCGAGGACAACAGCTGCAGCTGTGGTCTAAGACTTCTTGATAAGTGCTCGACTGTTCTAGATCTTGTGCTTTCCAAACACCACAGAAACCACCTAACCCTAGAGCCTGACCTGGACCCTAAGTTCAGAGGAATGGTCGAAAGAAGACTCTTCTCGATGGGAGGCCCGAACAAGATAGACCAGGCCTGGAATGACTTCGTCCTCAACTACCTAGGTAAAGAGATAAAGAACAGAGTCTTTGTTCCTCTATCTTGGATTCCCCTGGCACCAGCGTCCTGTCACTCCTGAGGGAGAGTAGCTGGTCTAGCTTGAGCAGGGAAGCGTTGCGCTACTAGGACTCAACCTAACTTTGTGACGCTTCTTTGCCCTTGCTCAAGAATGCTAAGTAGCTGATTTCTAACAAGGCGGGATCAGGCTTATCTTCTTTAGCTTTCGGCGTCTGAATAGTTATGCCATTCATTTCCTGAATCCCATGCTTCAACATCGGACCATCCACTTCCTCGAGAAGGTCTTTGTCTACGTCAACCTTGTAGTCAGGGCTTATACCGATGAATTTTTGGTCCAGAGCTGCGTGATGAATCTTGCATAGAGCCAGCCCGTTTGAAACTTTGGCAACTCCAAGCACGTGCTTATCCGGGACTATGTGAGCCGCATCTAAGAGCTTCGGATGCTTCAATCTACAAATGGCGCATTGTTCAGAGTAAGCGTAAAGTACAGAAGCTCGGAATTGCGGCTGATGTAATCTTCTCAGGGTTTGTTGAACGGCATATTTTCGTTCGCGCTCATTTCCGGGAATGTGTGTGTCTGGGCTTTCAAAGTCTTCCTGCTCGATTTTTGTGCTTCTAAAGTCCAGTATGAATTTTTTGTTGACTTGATCGTCTCCAATTACGTAAACGTTGATAGACGGCTTGTAGATTCCAGGTTTAATCTGCTTCAAATAGATGATTGGCGTTTTTCTTACATAAGCCAGCCTCAATTTAGTGTTGTAGCCTTCCACGCTTTGAGACTCGTAGTCATACTCGATCATCCCGTCTTCTCTTATCATGTCTTCGTACTTGCTTCGTGCGGTAGAAACAACGCTAAGTGTTTCATCAAAACCCCGTGGGTTATGTATTCCCTGCTGTGTAGGAATTAGCGGAATGCGTTGACCTCGGTAAGAATAGCCACCAAGAAGTTGTTCCTTAGTAATCCAGTCATGTTCAATTAATTGCATCTCGAGCCATTGAAAAATGTCTAATCGAATCAGAGCTTGTTCCACAGTGTTATACATGGGATCAGCATAAATGATCATTTCCCATTTGGACCTGGACGTTGCCAAGCCGTGATCATCTAGCGAAGAGCAGCTACTTCTTCCAAAGTAGGAGGCTCACAACCAGCCCTCTCACAAGCGATGCTTGCTGCTATGCCTGAGATTCTTACGTATTCGGCTAGGTCTTCGTTGGTAAGGGTTTCTAGTTTGGTTAGAGCGTTTTCGCCTAGGTAGTCGTTGTCGTTTAGTTGACCTAGAAGGTTGGCTACGAAGGTGTCTCCTGCTCCTACTGTGTCAACTACTGTGATCTTTCTTGCAGGAACATCTATTGTTTGGTTGTTTCTATGGATTCTGGTTCCTTGAGAACCTCTGGTTAATAGAACAATCTTGTTAGAGTCTTTGATCCAGTTGTTGATGATTGGTGTGACATCACTGTCTGGAGCTAAATCGTATAGCCATTCAATGTCTTCATCGCTGGCTTTGATGATGTGTGAGAAAGAGTTGACTCTTTCAACTCTTTCTCTTTCCTTGTCTCTATCAAAGCCAAGAGCTGCTCTGATGTTGATGTCATGGCTAATGGTTAGTTCATTCTCTAGTTCTTTAGCCCAAGCTTCAATTACATGGTTACCTGGCTCCATTGCCATGGTTAGGCAACCAAATGAGATTGCTTTAGCTCCTAGAGCTTTTACTTGTTCCTTAGTTGGAAGTTCTTCTTTAGTCCAACCCCAGTCTGCTGTTCCATTGGTATAGAAGTTGTATGTAGGGGAGCCTTGAGCATTCACGCTGATAACTGCAAGGGTTGTTGGTTCATCTGTGTTGATGATGTGATCTAGGTTTACGTTGTTTGAGCTAAGTCTGTCTTTGATTAGTATTCCGAAGCGATCACTAGAGATACGGGCTAGGAACTGGTGGTTAGCACCTCTTCTAGCTAGGGCTAGGGCTACGTTAGCGTTAGCTCCTCCAACTACTGCTTGGAACTGCCCCTTAGTCTCTCTGGACTCGATGAGGTCAATAAGGGCTTCGCCAATAACTAGAATCATGACTCAAGTTTATTGGGCTTAAGGGGGTAAGGGTCATGTTGCCAGTTAGGCTCAAGGTATGAATAAAACACTAAAGACAGCAATTGCCTTCGTAATAGTAGGTATCGACATCGCATGGCTAGGAATGATTCTGGCTAATTTCGCACAACTATACGAATCACCGGAATACAACGAGTTTGGTCAGATCATTAGTGGCTCTGACGCTTTGACTAGAGCTAGCACATTCATCTTCCTTATTGCCCTGGCTGGCTTCGCACTGTTCTCAGGTCTTGCCTATCGTCTGTCTGACCATGAAGTAGCGAAGAAGGTGAAGGGCTCGGTCCCTGTCTTCAAGTTCGCTACAGTCTCAGTCATCGTGGCTCTAGTGTCTCTAGCAATCTTTGCTATCTCAGCATTCTTTGCTTCATTCAATGTTTATGGTCCAACCAAGGGTGTTGGCGACCAACTACTAGGCGTTTACCTTCCTATCGTTCTTGCCGCTGCTATCTGTGTAGTTCTATTGCTTAGTGCAACTGTCTATAGAAAGTCAGAAGTAAAGGTTGAGGTTGTTTCTCAAGATCAGAAGAAGGCTAAGCGCGAAGCTGCACTAGCTTTTGTTTATCCAATCGTTGGAACAACCATTGCTCTTCTTATTGGTCTTACCGTTTACTCAGCTAGAAGAGAGAACCCTCAGGTTTGGATCTGGGTTCTTATTCTTGCTATCGTCGGTGGCTCTATTGCTATGGGAACTATCTATGCTGCTAGAACCAAGACAAGTGCACCAAAGGCTAGAGCTGTTGCTCCTAAGAAATCAGGCTCAGCTGCACTAACTCTGAACTTTGTTCTAGTTGTGATCTTTATTGTGATTGTTACTCTGATGTCATTCACCTTTGGAATCTCAGCTGTTCAAGAACTTAGACAGTACATGGAGTATCCAAACAATGGCAATGGAACTGTAATCAGAGCTATTGACCTTGAGTGGTTCTTCAAGTCAATGCTTCCTGCATTAGTAATCCTGGCAATTGTCAACATCACTACCAGTGTTGCTGTTCGCATCAGAAGCATCGTTGCCAGCAAGTAGGTATGAAG
Organism: Actinomycetota bacterium; assembly: GCA_041171365.1. GTDB lineage: Bacteria > Actinomycetota > Actinomycetes > Actinomycetales > Microbacteriaceae > Rhodoluna. The sequence goes on from JBEDLY010000085.1 coordinate 7,160, forward strand.
TACTCTTGCTCAGCACTGCTGTTTGATAACGATGGTGTGTTAGTTGATTCGCACCAAGCAGCTAAAGCTGCTTGGGATGTTTGGGCTACTGAGTATTCACCTGGCTATGACTTAGACAAAGCTAACAATGCTGGACGTCGAGCAGAAGATATGGTTCGTGAACTAGTTAGCGCTGAACTGTTTAGTGTTGCTAACGATCGGATCAACGCTCTAGAGCAAGACACCGCTCATCTGACTGTTGGGCTCAAAGGGGCTAAGGAACTACTTCCTTCATTGACACCAGGTATCTGGACTATCTGCACATCAGCTAATCCAAATCTAGGAAGAGCAAGACTTGAAGCTGCTGGGTTACCAATCCCTAAAGAACTGGTCACTGGTGATGATGTTCAGAGGGGCAAACCATTCCCGGACCCTTATCTACTGGGAGCTAAGAACCTTGGGTTTGATCCTCAGGATTGTGTGGTGTTTGAGGATGCTGAGGCTGGGGTTGTTTCGGCCATTGAAGCTGGGGTTGGCTTAGTAATAGGTGTTGGAAAAATGGCTGTGAAGTCCCAGGCAGATATAGTCGTTAGAGACCTAACTGGTATTACCTTTAATGGTGAAGAGTTATTTATTCCTGACACAAATAGATTGAG
>JBEDLY010000086.1:0-4033 GCA_041171365.1 Actinomycetota bacterium
ACTCAAAAGAATTCCAAGTCCAGCTAAACCGGTTGGGTGGAATTGGTAGAACTCCATGTCTTCCAATGGAAGACCTTTACGCCAGATGATGCCAACACCGTCTCCGGTAAGAGTGTGTGCGTTAGAAGTTGTTTTGAAGATCTTTCCGAAACCACCGGTTGCAAAAACAATTGACTTACCTTGGAAGACGTGCAGGTCTCCGGTTGCTAGTTCGTAAGCAACAACAGCTGCTGGACGTTCTTCTCCATCAACTGTGTTCATGACTAGATCTAGAACATAGAACTCGTTATAGAACTCGATACCTAACTTCACACAGTTTTGGTAAAGAGTCTGCAAAATCATGTGACCAGTTCTGTCAGCTGCGTAACAGCTTCTTCTAACTGGAGCTTTTCCGTGATCACGAGTGTGTCCACCGAAACGTCGTTGGTCGATCTTGCCATCAGGTGTTCTGTTGAACGGAAGACCCATGTTCTCTAGATCGATAACTGCCTGAACAGATTCTTTAGCAAGAATTTCTGCAGCGTCCTGGTCAACTAGGTAGTCGCCACCTTTAACAGTGTCGAAGGTGTGCCATTCCCAAGAGTCTTCTTCAACGTTGGCTAGAGCAGCTGCCATACCACCTTGAGCAGCACCGGTGTGTGAACGGGTAGGGAAGAGCTTGGAGATAACTGCAGTCTTGGCATGTGGTCCAGCTTCAATTGCTGCACGCATACCTGCACCACCAGCACCAACGATTACAACGTCATACTGGTAGTGATGAACTTTAACTTCTGACAATTTTTTCCTTACGGCTTACAAACGCTAGGTAGGTAGTTAACGGCTTCAGGGTCGATGCATGGATCAAATGTTGTGATGACAAGTGTTCCGAGGATTAATAGCACTGCTGCAACAGACCAAAGAGCGATGTTCAAGCTCTTTCTTACCCATTCACGCTCTGAATAGTCGTTGACTAGAGTTCTCATTCCGTTGGTTCCGTGGATAAGAGCTAGCCACAGCATGATGCCGTCATAAATCTGCCAGAACGGGTCAGCCCACTTTCCAGCTACGAAAGCAAAGTCAATTGACTTAACTCCACGCTCTGGAAGAACTAGGTTGACCATTAGGTGACCCAAAATCATTACAAGAAGTAGAGCTCCTGAGATACGCATGAAGATCCATGCTCTTTTTTCCCACTGAGCGCTCTTGCGGCTTCTTGGCTGGTTAGGTTGTTCAATAACGACGCTCAATTTACGCTCCAAAGGTGTGCATTAGTTGGCGAGGAACCCAGGCGGCCATTAGAACCACGAAGATTACGAGGACAATCCAGAACATCTGGTTCTGGTACTTAGAGCCTTTGCTCCAGAAATCGATGAGAATCACACGAATACCGTTGAATCCGTGGAAAAGGATGGCTGCTACTAGGCCAATCTCAGCTACACCTACTATTGGGGTTTTGTAGACGGCCATGATTGAGTTGTAAGCCTCAGGGCTAACTCTGACTAGTGCTGTGTCCAGGATGTGTACCAGTAGGAAGAAATAGATTCCAACCCCAGTAATACGGTGCAATACCCAAGACCACATGCCTATTTTGCCTCGATACAAAGTACCAGCAGGTCTTCTAGCCACGAAACTCCTCCTTGAATGGCAGCAAATGCTCGCCTGATTTGGCTTAATGATAACCCAAGAACCTAAACAAAAATCTGCAAACCTGCCATCTGGGTTAGGCTTTTGGGAGTATGAGTGACTCTAAAGAGCCAATGGCTCGTTTCTATTCTGTGATTCCTGCCGGAGGAATCGGTAGCAGGCTATGGCCGCTATCTCGAGCCTCCGCACCTAAGTTTTTGCATGACCTAACCGGTTCGGGTCAAACCCTGTTGCAAGACACGTGGGAAAGACTTGCTCCTCTCTCTGGAGCAGATCGAATTGTTGTAGTGACTGGTGTTGCTCACCGCAATGCTGTTTCCGAGCAATGTTCAGATTTAGTCGAAAACAATCTTTTCCTTGAACCAAGTCCAAAGGACTCAACTGCAGCAATTGCTCTAGCAGCTGCAATTCTTGTAAGGAGAGAACCTGATGTAATCATCGGTTCATTTGCTGCAGATCACGTCATCACTGACGACAAAGAATTCACTGACTGTGTCAAAGAGGCAGTGGCCGTAGCTGCCACAGGAAAAATTGTCACCATTGGTATTGAGCCAACTGAACCATCAGTTGGTTTCGGATACATCAAAGCGGGCGACAAGATGGACCTTCCTTTTGCTAAGCATGCTCGTGAAGTAGAAAAGTTTGTTGAGAAGCCAGATATCGAACGTGCTCGTAGATATGTTGCTTCTGGCAAGTACCTATGGAATGCAGGTATGTTCATTGCTCCTGCATCACTAATCCTTTCTGTTCTTGAAGCAACAGAACCAGAGCTTCATTCCAAGATCATGATCTTGGCTGAAGCTTGGGGCACAGCATCTCAAGACAAGGTATTCGAAGATGTCTGGCCTACTCTCAAGAAGATTGCCGTTGACTACTCAGTTGCTGAACCGGCTGCGGCTCAAGGTCTTGTTGCCGTTGTTCCAGCTAAATTCGGTTGGCACGATGTTGGTGACTTTGCAGCTATTGCTGAACTGCAATCAGGTGGAAAGCGTAATCACCTTGCTGTGTTGGGCGAAGTGACTGTGCTTTCAGACAAGTCCAGCGGAATCCTAGTTTCAGAGACTGGACGTCTAGTTGCTTTGATTGGCTTGGACGATGTAATTGTTGTTGACACCCCTGATGCACTCTTGGTTACAACAAAAGAGCATGCTCAGAGAGTAAAGAATCTAGTTGATTCCCTCAAAGTAACTGGCCACAGCGAAGTTCTCTAAGCACTATCCAATGAAAACCCTAAGCAGAGTAGTTGCAGGATTTGTCCTGCTAGGTCTAACTATTGGACTTAGTTCTTGTGCACCTGCTGAGATAGCCAAGCCGGATGTGAAAGCAAAATCAACAGCCTGCCTAGTTCGCTCTTCAACAATTGTTCCTGGAACACCTGAAAAACAATTGGCAATAGATCTTGTCGAAGCAAAGATCGTTTACGGACTAGCGGTTCGCGAAGTCCAGATTGACGAAAGCAATGAGTATGTTCCGAAGAGCCTGCTAACTGCTCTACAAGATGGCTGCGTAATTATGGTTTCGGCAAACACCAGCTATTTGCCTGAGCTAACTCAGTTTGCCCGAGGTCATTCAAACATGATGGTGCTTTTCGTGGGTGGGAAAATAGCTATTGCCGATCAGCCTTCAAACTTTAGATGGGTTGAAGATGATGCTTTAAGTGGAGCTCGCTTGGCTGGGTTCTTTGCAGCAGGGAAGTCTGTGACAGAACGCGTACATTTGTTCATCCAACCGGCTTACTCAGAAGCAACGAAATTGAAGAGCTCTTTCATAAGAGGGGTAAAAGACTTTGATGAACTTTCGAACACCGAAACTAAGACCATTTTTGCCCAAACGCCAACATCCAAGACTTTGACTACAAAACTTGAAAGATTGGCATCCACTGACGTTGCCGCCATATTCGGGGGAAAAAGCATTTGGAAGAACATTAATCCAGACGAGACCGATGGTCCCTACCTAATTGGAGCTGATCTTCAGCTCGGCAACTCAGAGTTAGCTCTTGAATCCAGGGTTCAGGTCTCAGTTGAGCGAAATACCAGTAGATACGTCCTAAACGCGGTGGCAGCACTGCTGGCTAGGGAGTTTTCAGCTCAACCTCTATATAGGAAGGCTGGAGCTCTAAAGATCAACACTGTTGAACTTCGGGTTAACGAGCCAGATTCAATTGACGGAACATTGTTGACGGCCCTTGAAACCTATAGGCAGTCACTGATTTTCCCTACCAAATAGGGAATTGTAACGCCTAGGTAAAAACCTTGTGTTAGAGGCCAAAAGTGCCTCTGGGGGCTAGTAGTGTCTAGATGTGTGTGGTTGGTGAATGGCATCAACTCAAAAAATCAGGAGGACACAAGTGAACAAAGTTTCACGTAAGGCAATAGCAGGAGTAGCAATGGCAGCAGCCAGCTTGCTAGTT
>JBEDLY010000087.1:0-3961 GCA_041171365.1 Actinomycetota bacterium
CTACTAACGTCAAGCTATTTAGACGCCAATCCCCAAGCTTTTCTGCTGCTTCTCTAATGGCAAGGATTTCAGCATGGGCAGTTGGATCTCCTGAAAGTTCGCGTTCGTTTCTGCCTCGGGCAATAATCTCGCCCTTTTCGTCAACGATGACTGCACCCACTGGCACATCATCTGACACATCCATGGCTATCTGAGCTTCAACTAAAGCTGCCCTCATATATGGAATCCAGGTCTGGTTCACTACATCCACCTCACTAACGCTAGATTTAGCCTATGCGGATTCACGTGGCAGACCACCCATTAGTAACTCACAAGTTGACTGTTCTTAGAGATAAGAACACTCCATCCCCTGTTTTTAGACAGCTGGTTGAAGAACTTGTTACCTTATTGGCCTATGAGGCCACAAGAGAAGTCAAGACAACCGAGGTAACTATTCAGACTCCGGTAGTTGAAACCAAGGGTAGAAAACTTTCCAAGCCTCGTCCGATCATCATCCCTATCTTGCGTGCAGGTTTGGGAATGCTTGAAGGAATCGTAAAACTTCTTCCAACTGCTGAAGTTGGTTTCTTAGGTATCAAGAGAAATGAAGAAACTCTTGAGCCTTACACATACGCAAACCGTCTGCCAGATGATCTCACTGGTCGACAGGTATTCATCATTGACCCAATGCTTGCTACCGGTGGAACACTAATCGATTCAATTGATTATGTTTTTGAAAAAGGTGCAACCGATGTCACCTGCATTTGTCTTCTAGGAGCTCCTGAAGGGTTAGCTGCAGTGGAGAAGCATCTTGGTGACAGAGACGTAAAGATTGTCTTAGGTGCTCTTGATGAAAAACTTAATGAACTTGGCTACATCGTTCCAGGTCTAGGTGACGCGGGTGACCGACTCTACGGTCTAGCTGACTAACTGTTCTTTAAAGAACCAACAATTACTTTTACTAGAGAAGCAATCTTTTCTGCAGTCTCTTGATAAACAGCTTCACTCTTGCCATAAGGATCTGGCACATCTTCAATCTCTGATAGTCCGGCGTTTGCGTATTCAGAAATGGTGAACACCTTTCGGTTGGCAGCTGGGAACCTCTGCCCTAATTCAATCTTTTGACTCTGGGTAAAGGTAAGAATCACATCTGCAGCTTCAACCGCTTCAATTGAGAGCAGTTTGGAGCTGTGCTCTGTTGGTCTATAGCCAAGCCCGTTCAAGGCTTTGACTGCGAGCAGGTTGATTGATGAACCCTCTTTGGCGTCAAGTCCAGCCGAGGTGGCATGGGCTGAGAGGTCTCTGGCTTCCTGGTTGAATATCTGTTCAGCCATCGGGGATCTGCAGGTGTTGCCTGTGCAGACGAAGAGGATGTTCAGGTCTGAATTAGACACGTACACCTGCTTCTCTAAAGTCGTCTAAAGTACTTTCCCGAATGGGCGTTTTCAACTTGACGCACTTGGCTTCTGGTCCTAAAGTTTATGTCATGACTAACACCGCTATTTCAAACACCATGTCGGAGGCGACTGTAATTCGCCCTGTCATGATGAGCGCTGTTATGTGTATGCGAATGTGTCGCTAACTTTCTAGCCGGCTAAGCCCGCTTCCAAACAAGTTACGACACCAACACCCCAGAAATAAGTCCTATTTAGGCATACCCCCTTCCGCATACACACTCAAAGGATTAGAAAAATGACCACCACCGTAAACCCATTTGTAAGAAACGAAATCACTACAACTGAAGCCCGTGGCTTCGCACTCTACGTCGGCATCGACGAGGCAACTGCACTAGCTAATGGCACTTCCCTTGGAGCAATAGTTGCTGCTCTTAGAAACACTCTTGACTCAATCGCTCCTGGTCTTGCTGCTGAAACATTTGCATCAGTTGCTCTTGCTAAGACTGGTTCTGGTGGGAGAAACGTTGACGTTGTAAGAGCTGCGTTATCTGACCCTAAGGCTCTAGAGCGTTTAGTAGATAAGACAGAAGATGATGCAGCTAAAGGTGTAGTCATCGATCTACAACGTAGAAAAGTATTTATCGATGGAGAAAAGACTGAGCTAACCAGTAAAGAGTTCTGTGTCTTGGAGTACTTGGTTAGACATCAGGGAATCACAGTGTCTAGAGATGAACTTATTAGCACTCTATGGAATTGCGGTGGAGGCCAAGACATCTACGGCAGAACCATCGATGTTCACATTAGAAGATTGAGATCTCGTCTAGTTGGTAACGAAGATATCGTCAGAACAATTCGTGGCGAAGGTTACCGCTTCGACAAGCACCCAGACGTGCTGATTGAAGGCATATAAAAAGTAGGCTTGCTCTATGCCTGAATCCCTCGTGTATGAAGAGTTGCTGTCTCGTCTAACTGACGAAAGCATCAGTCTCGTTGACCGAGGAATAGCAATGCCAATCATTGTTATTGATGGCAGAGCTGGAGCAGGAAAATCTACCCTTGCTCTTGATCTTCAAAACGAACTATTTCGTTCAGGTGAATCCATGCCACGAATCATCCACATGGATGATCTCTATGAAGGATGGAATGGATTAGCTCTTGGAGCAGAATATTTACAGCGAGTAGTTCTTGCCCCACTACTAAATAGTGGAACTTCTTCATGGCAAGAATTCAACTGGGAAACAAACGAAAGAGAACGTTGGAGAGAGTTCTCGGGTGGAACTCCTCTCATTATTGAAGGCTGCGGATCACTGAACCGATACACCAGCTCAATTGCTCATCTAACTGTTTGGCTAGATGTCCCAGAAGAAATTAGAAAACAGCGTTGGTTAGAACGCGATGGACATATCTTTGATCAGTACTTTGATTCCTGGGCCGCTCAGGAACTTGATTTCATTGCCAGAGAGAAATCCCCTGAATTTGCTCAGTTCGGCTTAGCTAGTTCTTCTGTTTAGATGCCAGATGCGGATTCCCGCAATCAAGCTTGCAGTAATAAAGACACCAGCAATTAGGTAGGAAGCGTTCTTCACCAATGGAATGCTTGCTGAGAAATAGCCAGCTAGCGTTAGTCCAACTCCCCAAGCTAAAGCTCCAACAAAGTTTGCACTGAAGAACTTGTAGTAGTTCATGTTGGCAATACCGGCAACCACAGGAACAAAGACTCTAGCCCAAGGCATAAAACGAGCAATCACAACTGCCCACCAACCCCAAGCTTTGAATAGGGCTTCGCTCTTTTCAATACCTTTTTTGATCCACTTACCTTTGCGTTCATCTAGGTAAGGTCTGCCGTAATGACGACCCAGTGTGTAACCAACCTGATCTCCCAACCAAGCTGCAATACCAACGCCGGTTGCCATAACCCAGATGTTTACATCTCCCGCATTGTCAGCAGCAATTAGCCCAGCAGCAAAGACTAAAGAGTCACCAGTTATGAACGGAATGAATGCGCCAATAAGCAAACCGGTTCCAGCAAATACCAGACCCCACACTGCTAGATAGAAAAGTGTCGCGCCTAAGTTAGGGAACCAGCCTGCAATTTCTTGGCTTATAGATGCGTGAAATACAGTTGGCAATTATGGCTTTCCGTGCAGCATGATTTCATCAAGGCTCAGACGAACTCTTGGTGCAATCTCTCGTTCGTAAGCAGGGCCTTCCAGTTGTTCAGCTGGAGCTACTTTTCCAACTGCAATCAAAACCAAAACTTCGTGGTTGTCATCAAGCTTTAGTAGTGAGTGAACCTCATCGTGAATGAAACCACCAATTTGGTGAGTGTGTAGACCAAGTTCTTGAGCCTGAACAACCATTAGTGCTGCAGCTAGTCCAGCATCATATTTGCGACCAGTAATTTCTTTACCGTCAGGCAATGCCTTCTGCACAGCAACAACAATCAGAGCTGAAGCATCTGGTGCCCAAGCCTGGTTGAAACCAGTAAGTCCCTTTTCACATAGATCTTTGTGTAGTTCGTCATTTCTACTTACAAAAGCGAATCTCCATGGCTGAAGGTTGTTTGCTGAAGGTGCCCAGCGACC
>JBEDLY010000088.1:0-6462 GCA_041171365.1 Actinomycetota bacterium
GTCAGTAACCTCAGCAATCGTGGCAAATGTGGCACGGATTTGCTTGATTTCTTGAGAGAGATCAAGGTCAGACATGTTCTCTAGTTTAGGCGGGAGATTGTTAAAGCCCCATCGACTGTCCCATAAGCGATAATTGGCTAATGGCACAGAGCAATGGCTTCTCTAAACGCAAGTTAGTGCTACCTGTTTATTTGCCATCATTTCTATTCTCATCAGCTGAATTTGGAATAGTTCCGAGCATCCCTGCCGCTGCTTTCTTACTAGGAGCAGATCTAGCAACAGCTGGTCTAATTACTGGTCTGCTAATGATTGGTCGGCTAGTTGCCGATATTCCAGCAGCCAAACTAATTGACTACTTAGGCGAGCGCAAAGCCATGATTGCCGCTTCAGCTGCCGGTGCCACCGGTATCTTGCCCAGCCTCTTTGCTGCAAACCTGTTCATGCTGGGCATAGGCGTTTTCATAGTCGGAGCAGGTTCTGCAGTTTTTGGTCTAGCAAGACTTTCCTGGATGACTGAGCATGTGCCAATAGCAATCAGGGCTAGAGCACTGTCCGTTTTAGGCGGCATGTTTAGAGCAGGATCTTTTGTAGGTCCCTCAGTAGCGGCTGTAGTGATTGCAGTGTTCTCGGTTCAGGCCGTGTTCCTTCTTCCCCTAATACTCTGCGGCCTTGCTGCAATCATTCTGCTGTTTGTTCGAGGAGACGAACATCTTGCTAAAAACAGTTCTTCATTCAAAGACACATTCGCAGTTGCAAGAAGAGAAGGCAAGAAGCTAGCGACTCTAGGCGTTGCTTCATCAATCTTGAGTGCTCTCCGAGGAACCAGAATGATTGGTCTTCCCCTAATTGCTGTTGCTTTAAACATTCCTGCAGAGCAGGCTTCTCTATTCATAGGTATCGCAGGAGCACTAGATTTTGCGATGTTCTACCTAAGCGGACAAGTAATGGATCGCTTTGGTAGAAGCTTTGCTGCCGTTCCAACACTTGCTGGACTGGGAATAGCTCACCTCATTGTTGGAATAGCAATAGATGCAAACACATTCTTACTACTAGCTCTTCTTATGTCCCTAGCTAATGGAATTGGAAGCGGTGTAATCATGGTGCTTGGAGCAGATCTTGCTCCACCAGATAAGAGAAGTGAGTTCCTGGCTTCATACCGATTGCTTGTGGACTTTGGTGATGCAGCAGCTCCTCTAATACTCGCTCCACTAGTTGTTGCTGTTGGACTAACCGGAGCTATGGCAGGATTCGGGTTCCTAGGTTTTATCGGAGCAGGGCTGATGTATAAATACATTCCTCGTTATGCAGTTGCTCCAGAGAAAAAGCCTTAGCGAGCAAGAGCCATCTCACAGATTCTTCTAGTGGCATCAAGATAAGCGACTGGTGAATTCCACTGAGCACAAAATATCACTTTCACAGTTTCTCCAGCTTCGATGCTGATTTGAATGAGTTGAAGAGCCTCGAAGGAGTATTGCGGAGCTACTTCAGAAATCAATGTTGCAGCTAAAGACGAAACAGAAGATCCAACGCCTAACTGCATCCTCGTTTTGATTGCAATAGCAAATTGTTCTGTGAAGTCAGTTAGCTCTCGAGCGAATAGATACTGGTGGATACTGGAAGCCAAAGTTAGAACAATCAAACAAAGCAATACAACTAGGAACACAAACCAAATAAGGGCAGAGCCGGTTTCATCCCTAACCACTCTTCACACCAAATGCCTTGGCAACTAAATCTTCGGCCTTTAGTTCCAGCCAGACTAAAGTGTTGGGGTTGTTGCACGAATTGGGAATGCAGGTTACTGAGATTGAGATGTTCTCTTCAGCAACTAGACGGCTAGTGGATTGCATCCTAGATACCTCATCAAATATGTCTGATTCCGAGTCCAATAAGTGAGCCCTCATAGCGTTTCGACTGATCCCCTGCAATTCCAATACCTTGCGCTCTTGTTCCAGCATTTGAAACCCGAGAGTTAGCACAAGACCAAAGCCAACGGTGGCAAAAGCAACAACTTCAATTAGTGAGCTGCCTTTATCATCATGAATCTGACTAGTTTTCACATTCAGCCCTAGCTTGAATCGGGATGGAAACCACCTCGGGCCAAAAAGTAACGCGCCTTTGCACCTCTGAAACAACCAGTGATGAGCAACTAAGTGCGCTAGTGTCCATGCTCAAACTGCTTCTGGAGTCCCTGAGCTTGCCATAAGCAATTGCTTCAGATTGGCTAACGTCAGCAAGCGAGGCATACCTAGCAATTTCGTAACTTACTTGCTTCGAAACAATTGCCGACTGATAAATGCCGAACAAGTCAATCAATGGCAAACAAAGAAGAGAACCAGGGACAACTAGCAAGACAAAATCCGAGACTGCTGAGCCCGACTCGCTTCTTGCTTTAGATAACAACAACCTTGGATACAGCATTGTTGAAAATGGTTCTAAGAGCGGGACCTGCTATTGCCCAAAGCAAGACAACTAAACCTGCGGACATTAGGGTTACTAAGACCCAACCAGGCACGTCACCATTATCGGAACGAAGATAAATTTTGATGTGTTCTAAGTGTTGCTTTGTCATGAAGCTATTTTTGCTGAAGAGCTGAAAGGCTTAACCAAAGCGACCAAGCGATGTATGCGAAAGGTGTGACGGTGGCTGCGAGTTTCCAACCATTAAGCTCATGCTTCCCAACAAATTCGAAGGAACAGCCTGCGAGCACTGAACCTGCGATAACACCAATAATTCCTAGAACTTGTCCCGGACCCGAAAATGAAATCATGGACAAAGAAATAGATATTGTCCACAATCCAGTGAATAGGTAGCCAAGGTGTTCCCCAACGGCTACTCCAAGATATCGATTAGCAGATTGGAAGATCAGATCGATAGATTCTCGTTTGGTTTCTGATGCTCCTTCACTCTCTCTTGCCAAGTGTGGGATTAGAAATGGCCAACGAACTAGGCCAAGGAACTGGACTAGTGCAGCCAATACTCCGAGCGATACGGTTACCAACAGGAATTCACTGGATTCGTCTACCGCCGATGCCAATGCGGCACTAATCGGCGCAAAGGCGATTGCGGTGGCGGCAAAGAGCCACCAGGTGTTGATGAGTTTTACTCCGCCAGAACTGAACTTGCTCAAAATCTCTGACGTAGATTGTCTGAGAATGTCTGGGTACTCAAAAATCTTTGCCAGTCGAGCGAATAGAACATTGAACATTACCGGCAGTGCGAAAACTGTCAATCCAAGAAGTTGTCTCATTTGCTATCTCTTTTAGTGATCTTGAACAGAACAATCCCGATAACCGCTGTATAGATAATCGCTCCAGACAAACCGAAAACTACATAGCCTCGTTCTGCGTCGACAATTACATTAGCTGTGACAGCCCAAGCGGTCACCCAGAGCACAAGTGTTGATGCTGCCCACAACAGCGCGCTCTTTGCCTGGAACTGAAAGGCCTGAGCTAGTCCCAAAAATGTTCCTGAAACCAAACCAAAAATTAGAAGAGAAGGAATATCAGTTTTTGCGTTGGTCGCTATTGATCCGACTAAAGCTCCAACACCAAGGCCAATTCCAGTTAGAAAAGGCCACTTGATTGTTAGGCGATCTCGAGCAGCCAGCCACTGTGCGAGCCCAATCACAAAACCAGCAATGTAACCCGCGGCAGCTGAGGCAAATGCTCCTTGGGTAGTAGAAGCCACATTGACTGCGGCAAAACCACCGAGAGGAAAACTAAAAACAGAGAGAATCCAAAACAAGTACTTGACGTTCACCTAATCAGCGTACACTCGGCGACGATTCTCACCCAAGCAAGACTCGGCGACGAAAAGTCAGAAGTTATTGATCAGATAACTCGAATTGCGACAATCTCACAAAGAGCTTTCGCATGACTAAATTGCCTCTTCCTGCTAAAGAAAACTTCCCTGAATCAGGGAGAGGCTCGGATAAAGAGCAAACATTACTGTGACAGGCAAAATAACAAAAACCATGGGAATCATCATCTTGGTTTCATTCTTGCCTGCGAGCGTTAGAAGTTCGGCTCTCAATGAGGCCGTAGATGACTGAACAAAATCGCTCATTAGATCACCTAGAGCCGAACCATTATTCAGTGCTACAGCTAACTTCGTAGCTAATTCACGAAGTTGCTCTGACTTGGCATCAGCCGCTAGTTTTTGAAGTTCCACTAGTAATACCGAACCATGGTCAACGTTTCTCAGAACTCTCTCAAATTCACTTGAGACATATCCAGTTGATCTGTAAACAGTGAGCCTGAGAGCTGAATCCAGCGATTCGCCAGCGCTAAGGGCAAACCAAAGAAGAGAAGAGAAATCAGGAATTTCCATAAGCGCTTCAAGAGAGTTGAACTTTGCTTTAGCTCTGATTCGACTTGAGATCGCCTTTCGAGGCTTTAGTTGACTTTCTAAAGTCGATGTTCTCTGCGTGCCCAAGCTGACATAGAGAGCAAGGGTGGCCAGAACGGTCGAACCAATAGCTAGATAAATCACCTAAGCACCCAGCGTTCTCTTGCGCGAAGGCAATTTGCCAAGAGCTTTTATTAGCCTGAAAGCAAGCAGGGATGCAACTAATCCAATTGCAAGCACGAATAGTCCTACTTCTGATTGAAATGCCGAAGCAGTTTCTGGACGCGTGCTCAGTAGAACTAGGACTATCCAAGGAGCGAATACAGCCAACTTTGCTGTTCCTAAGACCCAGTTTTGCTTCACTTGTATTTCTAGCCAAGTAGCGTTCTCAAGTCTCAATTGCAGAGCCTGGCTTCTAAGAGCGTTTAGATATCCTCGGCCACCTGATGCACTTGCCAATCGTGATATCTCGATGAACCTGTCAGCTATCGGATTGGCAAGGCGAGCCTTGAGGTTTTCTAGACTGTGCATAAACGGGAGACCGGATGCTTGATCCTTCTCAAACTCCATCAGTGCCCAAGACATTTTCGGAGGTGCAGCAGAAACTGAGTCCAGTAGAGCTTGCTCGAGAGATGCTCCAGCCCAGGTTGCGGAGTGAATAACATCTAGGTACTTTGGCCACAAACTATTTGCTTTTTGTTGTTCAAGCTGGACTCTGCTTTGAAAAGAATCCAGGAGTTGCGCTGCAACACAAACACATATTGCTGATGAGATGAGAGTCGATTTGGTGAAGAAAAGCAGCAGCCCAAACAAACCAGAGAAGCAGATTACAAGAAGCATAATGAATTGTGAGGGTTGAATTTCTTCGAAACCAGCTTGCCTCAAGTACCGAGTCAACCTATTCATAGTTGGATCTCAACCCAGGAACCGGCACCATCGGATTTGATAACTTGAGACACTCTTCGATTTCCATCGCTTCTCATTTCACAATGAATAACAACTCCGATTGTTCTAGCAACTGTCTCAGCTACGAATATCGAGGGAATGTTTTCTCCAGCTAGAAGTGGAAGAAGTTTTAGTTTCTCAATCGCTTCAAGTGCTGAATTGGCGTGAATCGTGCAAAGACCTGCGATTCCGGAGTTGAGAGCTATCAGCAAGTCCAGAGCTTCTGCTTGTCTCACTTCGCCAATCACTAATCGACTTGGCCTCATGCGTAGCGCTTCTTTTACTAGCCTTCGAAGGGTTATCTCGCCAACCCCTTCGAGGTTTGCTTGCCTTGATTGCATGGCAACCCAGTCGACATAGTTTGTTCTAATTTCAAAAGTTTCTTCGACGCTTATTAGACGTTCGGTTTGTGATCCAACATCCAAAACAGCGCAGAGCAAGGTAGTTTTCCCCGCTTGCGTTGCTCCTGAAACGAGAATGTTTTGACCAGCCATGAATTCATCAGCGATGAAGTTAGCCATGTCTTGAGACATAGATCCAAAGCGAACTAAATCTTGAAGCGAATAAACCTTGGCAGGGAACTTTCTTATGTTTACAGACCAGTGTTGCTTTGTTACATCAGGGATAACGACGTGCAAACGTGATCCATTTGAAAGTGTGGAATCAACAAATGGCTCAGATCGGTCCAATCTCCTTCCTGAGTCTCGAAGCATTCGCTCAACCATTTGCCTCACGCTCAGCGAAGTCAGCTGAAGGTTTAGCTTCTTCTTTTGAGAGTCTTCATAGACAAACACCTCATTGGGTGAATTAATCCAGATCTCTTCAATTCTCGGATCAGCAACCAGGTCATCAAGGGCCCCATAGCCCGAGATAGCACTGCGAATCTCACCAATGAGGCTGGATTCAACAGTTGAGGCCAGTCCTTCGCCACTTTCAAAGGCCTCGTCAACCGCCTTGGAAATTGCCAAATCTACTGAATCAGGTCCGCCAGACAGCAGGAATCTGGCTCGTTCTGCGAGGGTTTGGACTGTATCTCTGGGCACAAACCCATGCTTACAAATCCTTGAATATGCTGCTCAGCTTCTCCACAGGCAAAGGATTGATTTTTAACATAGAATAGGAAGGCTCGCGGGAGTGGCGAAATTGGCAGACGCACTAGATTTAGGTTC
>JBEDLY010000089.1:0-4167 GCA_041171365.1 Actinomycetota bacterium
GAAGAACATCAGAGTCATAAACATTGCTGGCGGTGTTCTACTTATTGTTCTAGGAACCTTGCTTCTAACTGGAGCATGGCAGTTTGTTATCGACTACATATCGGAGGTGAGCGGTGTCTTCATCCCGGCAATCTAAATATGTAGTTCGCAAGGAATACAGCGAACCAATTGAAGCTCCCGACCTATCTCTAAAGTCTTGGGCAAGATGGCTATGGCGTCAGCTGACCAGCATGCGTATTGCTTTGTTCCTTCTATTGTTCTTAGCTATCGCATCTGTTCCAGGCTCTGTCTTCCCGCAGAGAAGTGCTGACCCTAACGGTGTTGTTCTCTACTTCAAGAACAATCCAGAACTTCTCTACTTCAAGAACAATCCAGAACTAGCTGTTTGGCTGGATAACTTCCAACTCTTTGATGTCTACTCATCAACCTGGTTCTCATCTATTTATATTTTGTTGTTCATCTCTTTGATCGGTTGTGTAATTCCTAGAGTTGGTGTTCACTACAAAGCTCTTAGATCTGATCCACCAGCAGCACCAACCAACCTTTCAAGACTTCCTTCATATAAGAAACTTGACGCAACTGAAGAGAACTTAGAAAAAGCAATTGAGTATCTGAAGAAGAGAAAGTTCAAAGTTGTTTCAACTAAGACTGAAATAAGAGCAGAGAAGGGTTACCTTCGTGAAACAGGTAACTTGTTCTTCCACTTATCTCTCATTGGAGTATTGATTGCCGTTGGTCTTGGTGGAGGTTTATCTTACGCAGGACAGCGAGTCTTGGTTGAAGGCGATACTTTCGTAAACAACGAAGCTTCTTATGACTTCCTAGCACCAGGATTACTGTTTGATAAAAACAGTTTTGAACCATTTAGTTTGAGGCTTGATTCATTCAGTACTACCTATGACTACAAGAACCCAAACAACTACGGCAAGCCGATGGACTTCATCGCAAAGGTTTCAACTAAGAACTCGCCTACAGATCTAGAAACCAAAGGACAGATTAGAGTCAACGAGCCACTGCACCTGCCAGGAGCAAAGGTTTATATCACTGGTAACGGCTATGCACCAGAGATTGTTGTTAGAGATAAAGATGGTGTTGTTTCCTTCAGTGGACCAGTTGTGTTCCTTCCTCAAGATGGAAACCTGACATCTCTCGGAGCTATCAAGGTTCCAGATGCTAATCCAGATCAGTTCGGAATGCTTGCCTTCTTCTATCCAACAGTTGCCAAGCTTGATACCGGAGCTCTAACTTCTAACCACCCATATCCTTGGGATCCACTAATGACCATGAACGTCTATGTTGGTGACCTAGGTCTTGATACTGGAATGGCAGTCAATGCTTACAAGCTTGATACCCACACCATGAAGCAGGTAGCCGGAGGTAAGAGCGGAACCAAAGCCTTGCAGTTGAAGTATGGCGAGACTGTTGAATTACCTCAGGGACTAGGAACAGTTGAGTTCAAAGACCTAAAGAGATTTGCTTCAATCGACATCACCTATAACCCGCTAGATGTCTGGGTGCTGTTTTTTGCCCTGACAACTTTGTTTGGTTTAGTCTTAATGCTCATCATCCCTCGAAGAAGAGTTTGGGTGAAGATATCTAAAGACAGTGTTGAAGTTGGAGCACTAACAAAGTCAAAAGATAAGACTTTGGACAAGCTAGTAAAAGATGTTGCTAAATCACTAAAGAAGAAGAGTAAATGACCCCAGCAATTGCACTAAACCCTGAGTTGGCCACCATCTCGAGAGTAATCATTCTGGTTGCTCTAACTTTCTATGCTTTCTCTTTCATCGTTCTAGCTTGGGCTCTAACCAAGCGTGCTGGTGGACAGGGCAAGAAAGACAAGTTTGCTAACCGCCTAGACACCATTGGTCTAGTACTTATGGGTGTTGGTGTTGTTGCTAACGGTGCTGGTGTTCTAACAAGAGGTATTGCTGCGAACCGTGTGCCATGGGCCAACATGTATGAGTTCTCAATCTCAGGTGCCTTTATTGTTTCCGCAATCTTTATGCTCACCCTGCTATTCAGAGACCTGAAGTTCATCTCTTCATTCTTGGCAGGTTTCCTAGTTCTAATCATTGGATCAGCCAACACACTGTTCTATGTTCAAGTTGAATCACTACTTCCAGCTCTTCAGGACTACTGGCTAGTTATTCACGTGAGCGTTGCCATCCTGGCAACAGCCTTCTTTACTATTGGTGCAACTCTTTCTCTGATCCACATTCTCAAAGAGACCAAGAGAATCACTTCTTCAAAGGGCAAAGCAGCTAAGGCCTTCACAAAGCTTCTAAAGGTATTCCCTAAGTCAGAAAAGCTTGAGAGAACCTACTACCAGTTCAACATCATTGGATTCATCCTTTGGTCCTTCACCTTGATTGCAGGAGCTATCTGGGCTGATAAGGCTTGGCACCGCTTCTGGGGTTGGGACACCAAGGAAGTATGGACCTTTATTATCTGGACCATTTACGCTGCCTACCTCCACGCCACCACCACAAAGGGTTGGGATGGCAAGAGAGCCGCTTGGCTAAGCCTGATCGGCTTCCTAGCCATCATCTTCAACTTCACCATCGTCAATCTGTACTTCAAGGGATTGCACGTTTATTCGGGTATCTAGCAATACCAAGTAGTTCCCTAGTGGGGACTAGTCTGTTGACATGAGCGAATTACTTGAATGCAAGAGATGCGACCTTAGATTTGAAGCCTCAAAGGTGGCAAACGGAAAGTGCCCGCACTGCAGAAGACTTCTCAACTTTGTCAATAGCACCGGAACTGAATCGTATTTCTTAAGCTCCCGAGCAGTTGAAACTGAGCCCCAGAAAGAAATGTCTTTTAAAGATGTAGTTCTAGCTCAAAATAGGACAACTCATGCAATACGTTCTTTAGCGGTCTTTTTCTTCACAACACTTTGCACATCGTTAATTGGATACGCACTCCTAGCAGCTAGTGCGTCAGCGGCACTAACTTGCAGTTATGGCTCTGAATGCAGTACAGATGAATTTTTGATTTTAGCCTGGATAGTAATCATCGCGGGCTTCATATTCGGTTTAGTGACTGGAGTAAGGGAACTTAATAAGTCAAGACTCTAGTTCTTTATCAAACAACGCTCTAACCGCTCCATCCACCAAGTAGTTCTATCTGCT
The DNA here is from genome assembly GCA_041171365.1 of Actinomycetota bacterium. GTDB lineage: Bacteria > Actinomycetota > Actinomycetes > Actinomycetales > Microbacteriaceae > Rhodoluna. The sequence continues at coordinate 3,138 of JBEDLY010000089.1, forward strand.
GGTGCTTGGAGTTGGATTAGAGCTTTTTTGTTTGGGGTGATTCTGGTTAATGGTATTTCTCCATTGATTGGGATTAGTGGAGTGTCAGTTACATCTTCTGTTAGTAGTGCTGCTGTTGCTAGACCGCTTGCGTATTCACTGTTTAGTAGTGCTGCTAGATAAACACCCATGCTGATTCCAACAGATGTTTCAAGAGCACTAGATACAACTACTGGAAGTCCTGCTTCTTTAGCAATCCTTACAGCGTTGCTTATTCCACCTAGAGGTGCTGCTTTGAGAACTAGTAGATCTGCTGCATTGGCTTGAGCAACTGCTAGCGGGTCACTTACTTTTCTTACAGATTCATCTGCGGCGATCTTGATGTTTAGAAGTTTAAGTTTGAGTCTTAGTTCAGCTAGTTCAGCAATTGTCTTTACTGGTTGCTCTAGGTATTCCAAAGGAACACCTTCTTCATACATGGCTTTAGCTAGCGTTAGAGCTGTTTCAATGTCGTAGCCACCGTTAGCGTCGAGTCTTAGCTTGGCGTTAGGGAAGTGTTTTCTAACTTCATGAATACGGTCAAGATCGTCTTGAAGGGTTTGCCCCGCTTCGGCGACTTTGATCTTGACTACTTCAAAGGTTCCGAAGGGTTCAAGGGCTGCCCTTACGTCTTTGACTGCAGCCAGGGTTGCGTTTACTTTGATGGTCTTTACTGTTGGCTCTGGTATTTCAGCGAAGGCAAACTCTATGGCAGCTCTAAGCCAAATACTGGCTTCTTCATCTTCATACTCGGTGAATGGGGACCATTCAGCCCAGCCCTTAGGCCCTTCAAATAGGAGGACTTCACGGTTAGTGATACCGCGGAACTTGATACGCATAGGAATAGATAGGACCCTTGCTGAGTCAAGTATCTGCTGGCGCATTTCGCTGGTTATCTCCACATTGTTAGTCTAGGAGTATGTCCAAACACGTATCTGAGCTATTTGATGCAAGCATCTGGTCTGAAGTCGATGGCTTTAGTGATCTAACAGACATTACCTATCACAAGCAC
>JBEDLY010000090.1:0-3789 GCA_041171365.1 Actinomycetota bacterium
CCTGAACTTAGATTCCAGGCAACTGGAGATGCTAAGAGCTTTGCAGTTTTGGCAAGAAGGTTCTTAGGCCCAGAAGTTCAAAACGTTGAACAGATTCAATAACAGCTAGGAAATCAAATGAGTAGAGCAGACGGACGTAATGCTGATCAGTTACGCAAAGTAACTATTGAGCGTAACTGGAGTGAACATGCTGAAGGTTCAGCACTTATTTCATTTGGTTCAACCAAAGTGCTTTGCACAGCTTCTTTCACACCAGGTGTTCCTCGTTGGAAGGTCGGCAAGGGAGAGGGTTGGGTAACTGCAGAGTATGCAATGTTGCCTAGAGCGACCCATGACAGAAACGACCGTGAATCTGTTAGAGGCAAAATTGGTGGACGCACACACGAGATCTCAAGATTGATTGGTAGAGCTCTTAGAGCAGCTGTTGACTTCAAAGCACTGGGGGAGAACACGATTGTTATTGACTGTGATGTTCTACAGGCTGATGGTGGAACTAGAACAGCTGCAATCACAGGAGCTTATGTAGCTCTAGTAGATGCAGTTAACTATGGAATTAAGAATGGGCACATTCCTGCAAACAACAAGGTGATTGTGGATTCTATTGCTGCCATCTCAGTTGGAATCATCGATGGCACTCCAATGCTTGATCTTGCATACACCGAAGATGTAAGAGCAGAAACAGACATGAACGTAGTTGTTACTGGAGCAGGAAAGTTTGTAGAAGTTCAAGGAACCGCAGAAGGCGTTGCATTTGATAGAGCAGAACTAGATGCACTTCTAGATCTGGCTCTGATTGGAACCACCGAACTTACTAGTATTCAGAAGTCAAGTCTGGGCCAAGACTAATCATGCAGATTGTTCTAGCCACACATAACCAGGGCAAGGTCGAAGAGCTAAAAGCTATCTTGGAACCTGTTGGTCTTGACCTGGTTGGCTACGATGGCCCAGAACCGGTAGAAGACGGAGTCGACTTTCTTGAGAATGCTCTAATCAAAGCAAGAGCAGCGCACAAGCACACAGGTCTTCCAGCTTTGGCAGATGATTCAGGTTTGGTAGTGGAAATCCTTGGAGGATCTCCTGGCATCTTCACTGCTATTTGGTCAGGCACCAAAGATAATGTTGCTAATCGAAGATTGCTGTTGGCTCAGTTGAAAGACATTCATGCTGAACACAGAGGTGCATCTTTTGTCTGCACAATTGCGTTGGTAACCGATGAAGGGGAGACAACCTTCACAGGCATCTGGCCTGGAAGTATTGCATTAGAGGAACGTGGAACAAACGGTCATGGTTATGATCCGGTATTTATTCCAGAAGGATTCACTCAAACAGCTGCAGAACTAGAACCTGAAGTCAAGAATGCTTTAAGTCACAGAGCTCAAGCACTTAGTGGACTTATCAGTTTCTTTAAGAACTAGTTCTTTCGCTTAGCTTTTATAACTTCAAGAATCACTGGGATTAGCGATAGAGCCACCAAAGCCAGTGTCACTAGAATCACGTTCTCTCGAACAAATTCAATTTGTCCTAAGAAGAAACCAATTAGCGGGACAATCACACCCCAGCTCAAGGCTCCAATGATGTTGTTTCTCAAGTAGTAGGCATACTTCATCTGACCTACGCCGGCAGCTACTGGAACAAAAGTTCTGAGAATTGGCACGTAATGAGCAAAGATGACCGCTTTAGCTCCGTGCTTCACAAAGAAGTCCTGAGCTCTTTCAGCGTTCTTTTGACTGAAGAACTTGGAATTAGGTCTCTTGAATACTGCAGGACCAGCTTTTCTTCCAATGAAGTAACCCAGTTGGTCTCCAGCAATAGCTGAAATTGAGATCAGGATGCAGGCAAGCCAGATAGGAATGTCTATTAGTCCAGCCCCAATCATCAGACCAACTGTGAACAGGAGGGAGTCTCCAGGCAGGAAGAACCCTACAAGTAGGCCAGTTTCAGCAATGATGATTAGGCAGACGATAACCATGGCCAATGGGCCAAGATCTCGCAAAATGCCTTGGAGGTCAAGGTGAAGTATGTCATTTATGTTCATGTGCCCCCAGCAGGAATCGAACCTGCGCCCCCGCCTCCGGAGGGCGGTGCTCTATCCCCTGAGCTATGGGGGCTAGGCGATAAGCCCAGACTACCAGCGACCTATCTAATGAGGTAGAGACCCTTATGGGCTGGTTGGGCACTTTGTTAGACTAAGACGATTACCGGTGAAGGCGTTGTGGCCTTGACCCCCAATCAATTTATTCCCCTCAGTAAAGGTGCATAGTGACCCCTGCAGATCTATCCAGTCACATTCTTGCCATCTTGGGCTCTTTGCAGACCCAGGGCAAGTTGGCTGTGATTGACCTGCCTTCTGAGGTTGTTGTTGAAAGACCAAAGAATAGGGACCACGGGGATTGGGCAACTAACGTTGCCATGCAGTGGGGTGTGAAGTTGGGTTCAAACCCTAGAGAATTAGCAACCCTACTTGCTCAAGAGCTCGAGAGTGTTTCAGGCATCTCAAAAGTGGATGTTGCTGGACCTGGATTTATCAACATCACACTAAGTGCTGCCGCAGCAGGTGAATTAGCAAAGCAGATAGTTCAAGCAGGGGAAAGCTACGGCCTTGGCAACACTCTTGCAGGAATAAAGATGAACCTTGAGTTCGTATCTGCTAACCCAACAGGACCTATCCACATCGGTGGAACTCGTTGGGCTGCTGTTGGCGATTCTCTTGCCAGAATCTTCCAAGCTCAAGGCGCAGAGGTAACTAGAGAGTATTACTTCAACGACCACGGTGCACAGATAGATAGATTCGCCAGATCACTTCTTGCAGCAGCCAGATCAGAAGATGCACCTGAAGATGGTTATGCAGGGGAATACATCAATCAAATTGCTCAAGCAGTTGTGGACCTACACCCGAATGCAACTTCATTGCCTGAAGAAGAAGCAAAAGAAACTTTTAGAGCAGCTGGTGTTGAACTCATGTTCGGTGAGATTCGTGAATCTCTTGAGAAGTTTGGCGTTCACTTTGATGTGTTCTTCCACGAGAACTCTCTCTATGAGCAAGGTGCTGTTCAGAAGGCCATTGAAAGACTTAGAGACTTAGGCCACATCTATGACCAAGATGGTGCGGTTTGGTTGCGTTCAACAACATTTGGTGATGACAGAGATCGTGTTGTTATCAAGAGTGATGGCGAAGCTGCATACATCGCAGGAGATCTTGCCTACTACCTAGACAAGCGCGAGCGAGGTTTTGATCAGGCTATCTACATGCTTGGAGCAGATCACCACGGCTACGTTCAAAGAATGATGGCAATGTGTGCTGCATTCGGTGATGAGCCTGGAGTCAATCTTGAAATTCTTATCGGTCAGTTAGTGAACCTAGTTAAAGATGGTGAACCAGTTCGCATGTCTAAGCGAGCAGGAACTGTTGTGACCATGGAAGACCTTGTAGATGCTGTTGGTGTTGATGCTGCTAGATATGCACTGACCAGATCATCAATCAACTCAATGGTTGACATTGACCTTGACCAGCTGTCAAAGAAGACAAACGATAACCCTGTCTTCTACGTTCAGTATGCACATGCAAGAACTAAGCAGGTTGCTAACAACGCTGCATCCCTTGAAGTGACTGACAGCGAGTTCGATCCAAGCCTGCTAACTCATGAGAGTGAATCCAATCTCTTGGCTGCTCTTGCTAGATTCCCAGCAGTGATGGCTCACTCTTCTACTGAACGTGCTCCGCACCTAGTTGCCCGTTATCTAGAGGAAGTAGCGGGTGCTTACCACCGCTGGTATGACGCTTGTCGTGTG
>JBEDLY010000091.1:0-3685 GCA_041171365.1 Actinomycetota bacterium
AGTTTTTCTAAAGCCATAGCAAGTTCAAGCATCGACATCTTGTCCGCGTCTTTGATGTTCGGAACAATAAGACCTCTTGGTGTTGCTGCTGCAACTCCGAAGTTCACATAGTTGTGAACAATGATCTCTGTGTCGGTCCAAGTTGAGTTAACTGTTGGGTTTCTTCTTGCTGCCCAGATCATTGCCTTAGCCATAATCAAAAGTGGTGTGACCTTAACTCCAGCAAAGTCAGCACTTGCTTTTAGTCTCTTCACGTATTCCATTGTTCTCGTTGCATCAACGTCAACGAAGATGCTTACGTGAGGAGCGGTGAATGCTGATTGAACCATTGCAGTTGCAATAGCTTTTCTAACTCCCTTAACAGGAATTCTTTCTTCACGTTCAGTCTTAGGTTCTGGAGTTGTTTGGTTCTTGAACACACTCGCAACTTGTGCAGCTGCTAAAACATCTTCTCTTGTTACTTCACCAGAGACGCCGGTTGCTTTAACTTTTGCGATGTCAACATTCATGTCTTTTGCAAGTTTGCGAATTGGTGGCTTAGCCAACACGACATCTGCTGTCGGAACAATTGCAATTAGATCGGTTCCAGGAGCGGTTGCATTAGCAAGTGATGCTGCAGTTGCTAGTGGTGCAACTCCACGTCTTCTTCTACTTGGTGCAGCTGCTGAAACTCCATAGCCAACAAGATTCGGTTGCGGTTTTTCTTCAGCACCAGAAGAAGAAACTTCTGACACTGTTTCGATTGCTTCTGTAGTAACTGCATTTTGTGCAACTGCAGCGTGCATGGAAGTAGGTGTGCTTCCTGCAGCAACTGCAGCGGTGGCTTGAGTCACTTCAACACCAATAATTGGTGAACCAACATTTACTGTGTCACCTTCATTTGCAAGAAGTTGTGTAACAACTCCAGCAAACGGACATGGCAGTTCAACTAATGACTTTGCTGTTTCAATTTCAACAATGATCTGGTTTACAGATACGCTGTCGCCAACTTTGACTTTCCAAGAAACAATCTCTGCCTCAGTAAGTCCTTCGCCAACATCGGGCAAATCAAAATATGCAATCTGTGACATTGATTCCGCCCTAGTAAGCCAACACTCGATCGACAGCTTCCATCAAGCGGTCGGCATCCGGTAAAAATAGTTCTTCGAGTTTGGCAGCAGGATATGGAACATCGAATCCACCCACTCTAAGAACTGGGGCTTCTAGATGATAGAAGCAGAGCTCGGCAATCTTCGCTGCAATCTCAGAAGAGATGCTTACGAAGGTTGAAGCCTCATGGGTAACGATAAGTCTTCCGGTTCTCTTAACTGATTCAACAATGTGTCCAAAGTCAATTGGTGACATAGATCTGATGTCAATAACTTCAATGTTGATGCCTTCAGCAGCTGCGTTCTCAGCTGCCTGTAGAGCAGTCACAACCATTGGTCCATAGGTTGCGATTGTCACATCAGACCCCTGGCGAACAGTTGCAGCCGTGTGCAGGGACATCGGTGCGTGGTCAAGGTTTACCTGACCTTTTTGCCAATAACGTCTCTTTGGTTCGAAGAATAGAACAGGGTCTCTTGACTCAATTGCCTGCTGAATCATCCAGTACGCATCGTTGGCATTAGATGGGCTCACAACTCGAAGACCAGCGGTGTGGGCGAAGTATGCTTCAGGTGATTCGCTGTGGTGTTCAACAGCTCCAATGCCACCGCCGTAAGGAACGCGAATTACTACCGGCATATCAAAAAAGCCTTCGCTTCGGTTTGTTAGCTTTGCTAGTTGACTTACGATTTGGTTGAAGGCTGGGTAAATAAAACCGTCGAACTGAATTTCTGCAACTGGACGGAAACCACGCATTGCTAATCCAATTGCAGTTCCAATAATTCCTGATTCAGCAATAGGTGAATTGAAAACTCTCTTTGATCCAAATTCATCGAGTAGTCCCTCAGTAACTCGGAACACTCCACCAAGCTGGGCAACATCCTCACCGAACACAAGAACCTTTGAGTTGTCTTGCATTGATTTGCGAATACCTGCGTTGATTGCTTTTGCAATTGAAAGCTCTGCAAAATTACTCATTAGTGAGTACCTCCGTATCGAGGGGTTTCTTCACCGTTGTTAATCGGAGCATGTCCATCCAAAGATTCTTCATAACCCTGCAACCAAGCTCTTTGTTCTTCAATTAGCGGGTGAGGTTCTGAGTAAACGTGATCAAACATAAGTTCCATCGGAGGCTCAGTCATTGCAAAAGTTTTCTCACGAAGATCTGCAGCAAGAGCATCTCCAGCTATTTTCACTTCATCAAAGAAGTCTTGGCCTATTCCCTGCTTGCGAAGGAATCTCTCAAATCTAATTAGTGGATCTTTTGCAGCCCACTCAGCAACTTCTGCTGGGTCACGATATTTGGAAGGATCATCGCTTGTCGTGTGAGCACCGATTCTGTAAGTAAGAGCTTCAATCAATGAAGGACCCTTGCCGTTACGTGCATCGTCCATGTGTTTCTTTGTTACTGCGTAACAAGCAAGGACATCGTTACCATCAACACGAATACCTGGAACACCAAAACCTTCTCCTCTTTTGTATAGAGGCACTTTTGTTTGTGTTCCAACAGGTGATGAAATTGCCCACTGGTTGTTTTGGCAGAAGAAAACCTGAGGGGTGTTGTTTGTGGCAGCGAAAAGGAATGATTCGCTTACGTCACCTTCAGCGGTTGCTCCATCACCGAAATATGTAATTACCGCTAAATCTTTTTCTGAATCTCCGGTTCCAACAAGACCTTCGAAATTAATGCCCATTGCATAACCGGTCGCGTGCAAGACCTGTGTGCCTAAAACAATTGCGTATAAGTGGAATCTATTTTCTTTAGGATTCCAACCACCGTGATTTACTCCACGGAAGGTTTTGATGATTGACATCAGATCAACACCGTGAGTAATTGCTACTCCGTGTTCTCTGTAGGAAGGGAAAATGTGGTCGTTTGGACCTACGCCGTAACCGGAACCGATTTGGGCGGCTTCTTGACCGATAGCTGAAACCCAAAGACCCATCTGGCCTTGACGTTGCAGAGCAGTTGCCTCTTCATCAAATCGACGAATACGAGCCATGTCTCTGTAGAACTTAAGAAAGTCTGCTTCTCTGAGCTGTCTGACTAGATCACCGTAAACAGCATGCTCTTTGGGCTCGATGAAATCGCCATCAACTGTCAGCAGTTGAACCATAGGAATTTCTGAAGAATTGGCGTTCACAGATACCAATTTACTTTAGGGGTGGCACAATAAATCACATGAAACGTTTTCTTATTAGCACCATCATCAACGGGCTCGGTATTTGGCTGGTTTCAGCAATCATTCCAGGAATCGGTCTGAAGCCATACGGTGGTGGTGAATTGTGGCAACTAATCGCTACTTTGCTAGTAATTGGAGCGATTTTCGGTCTTATTAACTCAGTTATTGCCCCAGTTATCAAGGTAATTGCCTTCCCTCTATACCTTTTGACATTTGGACTCATTTCATTCGTGATTAATGGTGCTCTTCTTCTATTGGTGGCATGGATCAGCCAGCAGCTAAGCCCTGATACCTTCACAATTGAAGGTTTCACCAGCGAAGGCCTAGCTATTGAGTCTTTGGGATGGGCAATCTTGGCTTCTATTGTGATCAGCATTTGCTCATTCATTGGGCGAGGCATCTTCAAGGCTCTGCGA
>JBEDLY010000092.1:0-3890 GCA_041171365.1 Actinomycetota bacterium
TGCCAGCAGCAACTAGTGTTGCTCTGCCCTTTTCAGTTGCATCAATGATTGGGTCAATTAGCTCATAGCCGTGCTTTTCTAGAAGAGCACGAGATGCGTCGATAGAAGCAAGGATTCTTCCTGACATAGAAGTTGTCTGGGTTGAATCAAATGCCTTGTTGAATCTCTTTAGATCAACTAGACCTTCTCTTACTAATACAAAGCTTGCTTGAGACCAAGCAGGCAGAGTCTTGTGTGCTGAGGTGACAACAATGTCTGCCCCTTCAGCCAGAGGATGCTGAGGTAGTTCTGGGTGGAAACCATAGTGAGCAGCCCAAGCAGCATCAACAACTAGTGGAACGCCAAACTCATGGGATACCTTGGCAAGTCTTATAAGAACGGCTTTAGCATCCGGATGCTGTTCAAGGGTTTCTCTCAACCTTGATGAAGGAAGATACTCAGGTAAACCTGTCGCAGGGTTAATCTCTGGTCTTACCCAGACTGGAATAACTCCGGCATAAACCATGCCAACCAGAACTGATTTATGCAGTGTTCTAGAAACAATAACTTTGTCGCCAGGACCAGCTACAGCCATGACGGCTGCATGGTTAGAACCTGATGAACCATTAACACCAAAGCGGCATAGGTCTGCTCCCCATAGATCAGCAGCTAGTTTCTCTGCTTCAAGGATTAGGGAAGGGGAGATTCGATAAGGGTGATTACCTGGCAGAACTGGAATGTCACCATCAACGATGGGACCGGTTAGATTGGTGCGACCTTTATGGCCGGGGATTTGAAAAGGAGATCTATCTGTCTCCATGTCGCGTATCCACGCGTCTAGTAGAGGAGCTGTTGCTCTTAGCCCCATTGGATCTTTTGTATCTAGCAGTGTGGCTGCACCAAACGGTTCTGTTGGCAATATCCCAACCTTTCGATCTACATTCGCATTTCTACGAACTGCTTACAAGAAACATAAAGGACCAGGATTTCTCCTGGTCCTTTAGCCTAACTTTCTTTAGTGAATGCTAGGTAAAACTTTTTAGAACTCTACTTTGGTAACGCTGGTGTCTAGTGGGATACCAGGGCCAAAGGTTGTTGCTAGAGACGCCTTCAATAGGTACTTACCCTTTGAAGATGAAGGCTTTAGTCTCAAGATTTCATCTAGAGCAACTGCTAGGTTCTCGCCAAGCTGTTCCTTAGTGAAAGAGATCTTTCCAATGATGAAGTGAAGGTTTGACTGCTTGTCAATGCGGAACTCGATCTTTCCACCCTTGATGTCAGTAACAGCCTTTGCTACATCTGGAGTAACAGTTCCAGTCTTAGGGTTTGGCATTAGGTTACGAGGACCTAGAACCTTACCTAGACGACCGACCTTACCCATAAGTTCAGGTGTTGATACTGCTGAGTCGAAGTCTGTCCAACCAGCTGCAACTTTCTCGATTAGCTCGTCGCCACCGACTTCATCCGCTCCAGCTTCACGAGCTGCATCTGCAGCTGCACCGGTTGCGAATACGATAACGCGTGCTGTCTTACCAGTACCGTGTGGCAAACCAACGGTTCCACGGATCATCTGGTCAGCCTTACGAGGGTCAACACCAAGCTTCACTGCAACTTCAACAGTTGAGTCGAACTTAGATGTTCCAGTTTCTTTAACTAGAGTTACTGCTTCTGCAGGTGTGTAGAACTTACCTTCAGTGATTTTTTCTGCTGCGGCAATATATGCCTTTGAGCGCTTAGCCATTCTGCTTTTCCTTCTTGTTTAGTTGGTCACAGTTGTGGTTGAACGAGTCGCGCGCGACTCTCCCACTTCCGTTTGTTTCTTTTGTTGCTTAGTAACCTTCGACGGTGATACCCATGCTGCGGGCAGTACCAGCGATGATCTTTGCTGCTGCTTCAACGTCGTTGGCGTTGAGGTCAGACATCTTTGACTCGGCAATCTTTAGTACCTGATCGCGAGTAAGTTTTGCTACCTTCACAGTGTGAGGGGTTGCTGAACCCTTAGCTACTCCAGCTGCCTTCTTGATTAGCTCAGCTGCTGGTGGAGTCTTCAGGATGAATGTGAATGAACGGTCTTCATACACAGTGATCTCAACAGGAACAACGTTTCCACGCTGGTCTGCAGTTGCATTGTTGTATGCAGTACAGAATTCCATGATGTTAACACCGTGCTGACCTAGAGCAGGACCAATCGGTGGGGCTGGGTTAGCCGCTCCTGCTTGGATCTGCAACTTGATCATGCCGGTTACTTTTTTCTTCGGTGCCATTTGTTAGTTTCCTTTGGTTTTAGGTTTGTAAATCTTTAGACGAGAGCTGAGACCTGGTCGAAGGCAAGTTCAACAGGAGTTTCACGTTCGAACAATGAAACCAGAACAATAAGCTTGCCGCTTTCTGGTTTGATTTCGCTGATGGTTCCAGGTAGGCCCGCGAAAGAACCTTCCTTGATCATGATGCTTTCGCCAAGTTTGTAGTTGACGTTAACAGGGATTGACTTCTGCTTACCCTTAGCTCCACCCTTGACAGCTGCCTTAGCTGCTGCTTCTTCAGGTAGAACATAAAGAGTCTTCAACATGTCAAATGCTTCTTGCGGACGCAATGGGCTTGGGTACTCGCTGTGGCCTACGAAGCCAGTAACAGCAGGTGTTCCACGAACTAGAGACCATGAGTCTTCGTTCATGTCCATGCGAACTAGTACATAACCAGGGATACGAACCTTGGTTACAAGCTTTCTCTGGCCGTTCTTGATTTCAATGGATTCTTCCATTGGAACTTCGATCTGGTAGATGTTGTCTCCACCAACGACTGAAAGCATACGGTTTTCAATGTTTTGCTTCACACGCTTCTCGTAACCTGCGTATGAGTGAATGATGAACCACTTACCTGGCTGCTCGCGAAGTTCCTTCTTGAATGCAGCGTATGGGTCTTCATCTTCAACAACTGTTTCTTCAACTGCTGCTTCGTGAATGTCTTCAGCAGCTGCGGTTTCAGATTCAGCAGCAACTTCAACGTCACTTTCAACGTGAAGAGCTAGCTCTTCAGCTGATGCTTCGTCAGCGTTGGTGTCATCAATGTAAGCAGGATCGGTCTCAGCGTAATCAGAAGATTCAACCTCTAGGTTGATCTCTTCTGGCTGGTTCTGCTCTGATTCGAAATCGGTCACGTGTTTCCTTAGTTAGTTGTTGCTAAAAATTAGTTGGTGGTATCGAAAGCGGTGTATAGCCAGATAACTCCCTGGCCGAAGATGAAATCAAAACCAAAGATGATGAACATAACTACAGTTACGAAACCAAGAACAACTCCTGTGTAGTTACGTAGTTCATTGAAAGTTGGCTTGTTAACTTTGCGAAGCTCTGCGATTACCTGCTGAATGAAAAGAATGATGCGACCGATAGGACCGCGCGCAGCAGCTTTGTTGACATTCGACTTTTCTACTAAGTCTTCAGATGCCTGCTCTAGTTCTTCTGACATTTCTCTTCTTTCAGTTAGTGCTGGTGTTACTTCTTCGACATCACAAATGTGAAGCCGTTTGCAGGGCAGACAGGACTCGAACCTGCAACCTGCGGTTTTGGAGACCGCTGCTCTACCAATTGAGCCACTGCCCTTTACTTCAGTGTGCTTCATCGGCAAATAGGCACACTAATAGATTGATATCTAAAATGATTAAATTTGCCAGATTAGGCTTGGGGCAGTTGTCAAACTACCTCTACCGAGTTTAGCCCTGTAGCCCGCTAAATGCAAAGGGTGATCTGCTCTCTTGTGTAGGTAATGCATATGCATTACCATTTCTTCATGGATAACAACGAGCTTGAATCAAGCCTCACAGATCGCTACCAAACCACCGTTCCAGCAAGGATACGCAAACTCCTAGGTCTAAACAAGAGAGACAAGCTGGAGTGGATACTCGATGAGTCTGG
>JBEDLY010000093.1:0-4299 GCA_041171365.1 Actinomycetota bacterium
TTGACGAGACCTTTGCTGTCCTAGATGACAATGGCAACACTGTTAGCCGAGAGAACAACATCGGCCCTCAGGTTGATCCAAGCGAAACAACTATCGTTGTTCCATTCAATGACTTAGAGGCAGCAGAAGCAGCATTCGCAACTGGTGAGGTTGCAGCGATGCTAATTGAACCTGCAATGACCAACATCGGTATTGTTCTTCCAGAACCTGGTTATCTCGAAGGGCTTAGAGAACTCTGCACACGCTATGACGTAATCCTCATCATCGATGAGACTCACACTCTTAGCGAAGGCCCTGGAGGAATGACTGCTCGCAGGAACCTTCAGCCTGATGCAGTTGTCTTGGGTAAGACAATCGGTGCAGGTATCCCTGCTGGTGCTTTTGGTATGACTGCAGAACTAACAGCAAGAATCCAGAAGAGCCTTCACCTAGAACACATCGATGTCGGTGGTGTTGGTGGAACTCTTGCTGGAAATGCTTTGTCTATGGCTGCTATCGCGGCTACTCTGACCAAGGTTCTTACTCCTGAGGCTTTCAAGTCAATGGAAGCCCTCTGTGATGTTTGGACTAAGAACGTCCAAGACTTGATCACTAAGTATGGAGCTCCATGGCAGGTAAGCCAGCTTGGTTGTAGAGCTGAATACTCATTCAGATCTGAAGCACCTAAAAACGGTAGAGAAGCTGCCGACGCAGATGACTTTGAACTACAGCAGTATCTTCACATTCACGCCTTGAACCGTGGAATCTTGATGACACCATTCCACAACATGGCTTTGATGTCCACCGGCTCACACAATTGAAGATGTTGAAAGACACAGAGCTCACTTCGAAGAAGCTCTTATTTCTCTGTTTGCTTAGTGCTTTTTGAGTAAGCTGCGGCGTTTACGTTCGCCGTTTATCTGAGTGATTAGTACCAGCAGGATAGCCGCAATAAATACTGCACTTCCAATCACGTTGGCCTCAGCAGGAACACCTCTAGCAGCAGCAGTGAAGACGTAGCGAGGGAATGTCATATCTGCGCCGGCGTTGAAGTTGGTGATGATGAAGTCATCGAAGCTAAGCGCAAACGATAGAAGAGCTGCAGAAGCAATACCTGGAAGCAGCAGTGGGAAAGTAATCTTCCAGAACACCTGTCTAGGGTTTGCGTAAAGATCCTTACCAGCTTCTTCAAGCACTGGGTCCAAGCTTGCAACTCTTGCCTTGACTGTCACAACAACAAAGGACAGACAGAAGACAATGTGTCCAAGGATGATTGTTCCGATGCCCTTCTGAACTCCAAGGCTAAAGAACTGAGAAGCAAGACCTGCACCGAGAACAACTTCAGGAGTTGCCATAGGTAAGAACAAAAGCAGGTTTGTTGATCTGCGGAACTTGAAGCGGTAACGAACCAGAGCAATTGCGATCATGGTGCCAAGGGCAGTTGCTGCGATTGTTGAAATAACACCAATCAGAACTGAGTTTCCAAAGGCCTCACAAACACCTTCACGATCACAGACGTTGGTCCACTTGTCTAGCGTGAAACCACGCCAAATCAAGTTGGTCTTCAGCGAATCGTTGAATGAGAAAACAAAGGTGTAGCCAATAGGAATTAGCAGATAGATGAATGCGAGGATCGCATAAAGAGGAAAAGCGTATTTACCAAGGCTGAATTTCATTAGAGCAGATCCTCCGTTCCAGACTTCTTTACATAGCCTGCAACCAAAATCAGAATCGCACCCATCAGAAGAACAGATAGAGCGGAAGCTGCAGGATAGTCATTGATTTGGAGGTAGTTAGCTTCAATGACGTTTCCGATCATGGCCGTTGAGCTTGATCCAAGGAAGTCACCCGAAGCGTTGATGTAGTCACCAGCAATAGGGATGAAGGTAAGCAAAGTTCCTGAGATGATTCCAGGCATTGAAAGAGGAATAGTCACTTTTCTAAAAACTCTTGAAGGTGATGCATACAGGTCTGCACCTGCTTCTAGATAACGAGTGTCTAGTCTCTCTAGCGAAGTGTAAAGAGGCAAGGTCATGAATGGAATGAAGTTGTAGGTCAGACCAAAAATAACCATGAATGGGGTTCCAACCACATACTGGTCTGATTCAAGTAGCCCAATTTGCTGAAGTGTTGTCACAATCCAAGACTCGTTAGAGAAAATCTGCTTCCATGCAAGAGTTCTTAGCAAGAACGAGATAAAGAATGGTGCAATTACCAAAGTAAGCATCAGCTTCTGAAGCAATGGGTAAGGGCGAGCCTTCACACCGATGAAGTATGCAAGTGGATAAGAAATTACCAGGGCAAGAATTGTTGCTGATAGCGCGTAGCCGAAGGAACGCAACATCTGAGGTAAGTACTCGGAAATAACTACGAAGTAGTTGTTGATTTCAAAAGCAGGAATGTAATCTCCAAAGCCACCCATTGGATCTGGTGCCTGAAGAGAGACCATAATCAGAGCAAACAGCGGTGTTAGAAAGAAAGCTCCCAGATACGCAAGCCCGGGTGCGAGTAGCGCAATAACTACCTTGCCCGTTTTTGTAGGTTTAGAAAAACCTTTTGGCTTACTTGAACTGAAAGCTGCGAAGGCCATCTTCGCTAGACCACTTCGCCTGTGCTTGGAAGGTCAGATAGACCAAATGAGTGTTCTACTGACCAAGAAATCCAAACCTTTTCACCAAGTTCGGTAACAGGTGACTTGCCCACGTTCTGAGCAAACACAGTTAGGTTACCTAGTCCTGGAACTTCAATCAGGTACTGGTTGCTAACACCGGTGAATCGGATGTCAATGATTTCTCCAGGACCGATGATGTTGGTTGATGAACTAGCGGTTGGCTTCTTAGATGTGAAGGTAGCCTTCTCAGGTCTGAATCCAATCGCAATCTTTCCTGTGTGCTTTTCAGCTCTAGCCTTTGGAACAGAAATCTTGTTTCCTGCAATTTCAATGCTGATTGAGTTTGCAGAAGTTGATTCAACATTTCCAACCAATAGGTTTGATTGACCTAGGAACTTAGATACGAATACAGTCTTTGGTCTGTCATAGAGTGCTTCAGGGGCACCCATCTGCTCAATGCGACCCTTGTTCATAACCGCCACTGTGTCAGCCATGTCCATAGCTTCTTCTTGGTCGTGTGTAACGTGCAAGAAGGTTAGACCAACTTCCATCTGGATAGCCTTCAGCTCAATCTGCATCTCACGACGTAGTTTGAGATCCAATGCACCAAGAGGCTCATCCAGTAGCAGAAGAGAAGGCCTGTTCACCAAAGCTCTAGCAAGAGCAACACGTTGCTGCTGACCACCAGATAGTTGCTGAGGCTTACGGTCCGCTAGGTGGGCAAGCTGAACTAGGTTCAACGCTTCCTTTGCTTTGACTAGAGGCTCATCAATCTTTCTCTGACGCAATCCGAATGCAACGTTCTCCAGAACATTCATGTGTGGGAAAAGAGCATAAGACTGGAACACTGTGTTTACAGGACGCTCATGAGGCTTAGTCTCAGTCACATCTTCGCCACCGATAAAGATATTTCCGGTGGTTGGAGTCTCGAGACCAGCAACCAATCTAAGAGTTGTAGTTTTACCGCAACCTGAAGGGCCAAGAAGGGCAAAGAACTCCCCTGCTGGAACATGAAGATCTAGTTCTTCAATTGCAGTGAAACCAGGGAACTCTTTGCGAATCTTCTTAAGCTCTAAGTCAGCTCCGCGGGCAATGAATTCCTTTGCCACTACGCGCCTAGTTTGATTTGCTGGAATGCCTTAGTGAAAGCCTGCTCTTCTTTACCATCCAGAGCTCTAAAGCCCTGAGTTAGAGACAAGAACTCTTCGCTTGGGAAAATCAATTGGTTGTCGGCTAGCGCTGGATCAAGCTTGATAGCTTCTTCCTTCGCACCAAGAACTGGAGTGATGTAGTTCACGTATGCTGCCAACACTGCTGCGTTGTATGGGTCATAGTAGAAGTTCATTAGCTTCTCAGCGTTCTTCTTGTGTGTAGCTCCCATAGGAATTACGAAACAGTCTGCTGAAATAGTTCCACCTGATTCAGGAAGAACGAAACCGAAGCGGTCGTAACCTGCTTCTGCGTTCAACTGAATGATGTCACCTGACCAAGCGATAGCTGCAATGGTGTCGCCATTTACTAGGTCATCCTTGTAGCTGTTTCCCTTGATACGTGCAATCTGCCCCTCAGAAACCTTCTGGCCAATGATGTCAATTGCTGACATGAATGCGTCTTCGGTCAAGCTGTTTGCATCACCGATCTTTACACCCTGGTCCATCAAAACAATTCCAACGGTGTCGCGCATTTCGCTAAGTACTCCGATGCGACCC
>JBEDLY010000094.1:0-4139 GCA_041171365.1 Actinomycetota bacterium
TAGAGAAATCTGGCGGTGAGACTGCAGTGAAGGAAGTACCGGATCTGATTCAAAAAGTAATAGGAGCAATAAATGGCACAAGGAACCGTAAAGTGGTTCAACTCTGAAAAGGGTTTTGGATTCATCACACAGGACGGTGGAGCAGACGTATTCGTACACTTCTCAGCTATCCAGTCAGAAGGATACAAGGAGCTTAGAGAAAACCAGCGCGTTGAGTTCGAAGTTAAGAACGGCGACAAGGGCCCACAGGCTGACAACGTACACGTTATCTAATAACAAGTTTCAATAATTAGAGCCATCCCTTTGGGGTGGCTCTAATTCTTTAACCGCGGAACTTGCACTCAAGTCTTTTCAGTGCCAAAATGGATTAGCACTCACCTTAGGAGAGTGCTAATTATCCATTTACTTATCCGTCCAGGAGGGCGTAACCGAACATGGCAAAAATTATTAGCTTTAACGAAGAGGCACGACGCGGTCTCGAGCGTGGCTTGAACATCCTTGCTGACACAGTTAAGGTCACCCTTGGCCCACGTGGTCGCAACGTAGTTCTTGAAAAGAAGTACGGTGCTCCAACAATCACCAACGATGGTGTTTCTATCGCTAAGGAAATTGAACTGGAAGACCCATTCGAAAGAATTGGTGCGGAACTAGTTAAGGAAGTAGCTAAGAAGACTGATGATGTTGCAGGAGATGGAACAACCACTGCAACCGTTCTTGCTCAGGCACTTGTTCGCGAAGGACTTCGCAACGTAGCAGCTGGTGCAGATCCAATCAGCTTGAAGCGTGGAATTGAAAAAGCTGTTGAGGCAGTTATCGCTCAGTTGTTTGCTCAGGCAAAGCCTGTTTCAAGCAAAGAGCAGATTGCAGCAACTGCATCTATCTCAGCTGGTGACTCTGTTATTGGTGAAATTATCGCTGACGCTATCGACAAGGTCGGTAACGAGGGTGTTGTAACAGTTGAAGAAGGAAACACTTTCGGTATTCAGCTAGAGCTAACCGACGGTATGCGTTTCGACAAGGGTTACATCTCAGGTCTATTTGTAACTGACCCAGAGCGTCAGGAAGCAGTTCTAGAAGACGCTCTAGTTCTTATTGCCAACAGCAAGATCTCTCAGGTTCCTGAGATTGTTCCTATTGTTGAGAAGGTAATGCAGTCAGGTAAGACTCTTCTGATCATTGCTGAAGATGTTGAAGGACAGGCTCTTGCAACTCTAGTTCTGAACAAGATGCGTGGAACCTTCAAGTCTGTAGCTGTTAAGGCTCCAGGCTTTGGCGACCGTCGTAAGGCTATGCTTCAGGACATCGCTATCTTGACCGGTGCAACTGTAATCACAGAAGAACTAGGTCTAAAGCTTGAGAACGCAACTCTAGACATGCTAGGTACTGCACGCAAGATTGTTATCACCAAGGACGAGACAACAATCGTTGATGGTGCTGGTAACAAGGAGCAGATCGCCGGACGCGTTGAGCAGATCCGTCGCGAAATCACAAACACTGACAGCGACTACGACCGTGAGAAGCTACAGGAGCGTCTAGCGAAGCTAGCCGGTGGTGTTGCTGTTATTCGTGCAGGTGCAGCTACTGAAGTTGAACTAAAAGAGCGCAAGCACCGCATCGAAGATGCTGTTCGTAACGCTAAGGCTGCAGTTGAAGAAGGAATCGTTGCTGGTGGTGGAGTTGCACTAATCCAGGCTGGCAAGGCTGCTTTCGAGACTCTAGAGCTTAAGGGTGACGAGGCAACAGGAGCGAACATCGTTCGCGTTGCTATCTCAGCACCTCTAAAGCAGATTGCAATCAACGCAGGCCTTGAGCCAGGTGTTGTTGCTGAAAAGGTTGCCAACCTACCTTCAGGACACGGCCTAAACGCTGCTACTGGAGAGTATGTTGACATGCTTGCCGAAGGTATCAATGACCCTGTGAAGGTGACACGCTCTGCTCTGCAGAACGCAGCATCAATCGCTGGTCTATTCCTAACCACAGAGGCTGTCGTTGCTGACAAGCCAGAGCCTGCAGGTGCAGCAATGCCTCAGGGTGGCGGAATGGATTACTAAAACTTAGCCAGAATCGCTCCGGCTAAAAGGGGTGGAACTTGATTCTAGAGTTCCACCCCTTAACCTTTAACCTCTTTAGCCGAGGAATAGTCTCTGGTTAGCTAGTTCGATTTCGCTGTATTGGTTTGCAGCCAAGCGAAGTGCTTGGCCAAGTTCACCCAACTGAGCATCAACTGTTGTTGCTGTTACTTTCCAACGAGTTACTAGTTCTTGAAAACTACTTGCTGCTGATCCACGCCAAACATCCTGCAAGCCAATGAGTTGAACGTGTAGTCCATCTACCTCGGCTTGTAGTTTTGCAATTGTTGCTTGGATGGTGCTGTTAGCAGCTAATACGTGTTCGCTGTCTACTTGAATTTGTGCCATGTGTATACCTCCTTCGGTAAACATGTTCACAGCAAACAGATGCGAATGGTTGAGTGATTGACTAACTGTGGGTAACTAATTCCAGGTGGGGATAACTAGTTTGGCAAAGTGATTTTGAAGGTAGCGCCGCCACCCTTGGTCTCTTCAGCAACAATGGTTCCGTTGTGTGCTTGTACGATGCTTTTAGCAATTGCTAGTCCAAGACCTGAACCACCGGTATCTCTATTTCTCGAGTTATCACTTCTATAGAAACGTTCAAATACTTTGGTTCGAAGTTGCTTAGGGATGCCTTCACCGTGGTCGATAACCTTGACTACCGTGTTGCCTTCTTTGTTTCCGAGAGCGACTTCGATGTCTTTATCACCAGCAAAGTTGCAAGCGTTTGCCAACAGGTTTGT
The DNA here is from genome assembly GCA_041171365.1 of Actinomycetota bacterium. Taxonomy (GTDB): domain Bacteria; phylum Actinomycetota; class Actinomycetes; order Actinomycetales; family Microbacteriaceae; genus Rhodoluna. The sequence goes on from JBEDLY010000094.1 coordinate 2,816, forward strand.
TAAGACTTGAATGAGTCCAGGTTGATCAAAGTTTGCCTCTACTGGTTTCTTGAGTGGTTGGCCACTTAGATCAGTCAGTTTGATCTTTGTCTTAGGGAATCCAGCCGACACATTTCTGATGACTTCATCTGCAACCGCACCAAGATCACCCTTAGAAATCTGAAGCTTTGCATCCTCGTCTAAACGAGCAAGGGCTAGCAAAGATTCAACTAATGAAGACATTCTGATGGCTTCACTTTCGATTCGAGCCATTGCGTCATCAACTTGGGCTTTGGACTTGAATGCGCCTTTTCGATATAGTTCTGCATAGCCCCTGAGTGTTACCAGGGGAGTTCTAAGTTCATGGCTTGCATCTGCAACAAATTGACGCATTCTCACAACTGTTCTGTTTCGAGACTGGATAGAACCTTCAATAGACCCGAGCATCTCATTGAGGGAGTTATTTAGTCTTGCTATCTCTGTTTTACCTTTAACGGCAGGAAGACGTCTGTCAAACTTTCCTTGTCTCACTGCATCAGCTGCTGCAGAAACTTCACGTAATGGTCTTAGGGCTGAAGAGATTGTTAGCCAGAGAGCAAAGCCGCTGATAAGTAACAGCACACCGCTGAAGCCCAAGGCAATGGTTCTGTATTGATTGATAATTCCTTGGCTTTGTTCCATTGGAATACCAACTACTACAGATCCAGCTAGAGAGTCCTGAGCAATAGCAACAAATCGCCACTCCTCAGGTTTCTTAGTTTCTCCTGAATCTCCGATTGTGATGTCTGCTGTGAAAGGAAGACCCCTTTCTTAGTTTCTCCTGAATCTCCGATTGTGATGTCTGCTGTGAAAGGAAGACCCCTTGTAGCTTCAACAGCTAAAACGTTGAACTCAGAGAGATTAGGAACATCTCCTTCTCGAATTGGAGAGCCAACCATGCCGATATAGATTCGACCCTGAGGGTCTAGGAATGCGATGTAGTAATCACCTGGCAAAGGCGGAATGGTTACTAGGCCTGCGTTAATTCTTGCGTTTACGAACAGAGGATCTTCGTTGGCAAGCTTTAGAGCTGCCTGAGTAATTTGTCTATCGGTGTTCTGTTGAAGATAGGTCCTAAGAACAGCAACAGTTCCAAACAAGCTCACGTAGCACAGCAACAATGCTTACGGACAAAGCGGTAAGTCTTGTTCTTAGAGAGATGCGACCCCATAGATTACTTAGAAAGTTTGGTGCTGGGGTTGATCTTGGCATTTACTCTTCGTTCTTGAATGTGCGGTACATGTAACCAACACCACGTTTTGTGTGGATAAGTTGATTCTTGCTTAGAGGATCGATTTTCTTGCGT
>JBEDLY010000095.1:0-4128 GCA_041171365.1 Actinomycetota bacterium
CTACCGTTGGTGATGTTGTTGATGCAGCTCGTGAACTTTGTGAACACGGCATTGAAGTTGTTCTTGCTTCTATGGGAGCAGACGGAATGATCGCTGTGACACTTGAAGGTCACTGGGCAGCTAGAACTCCTCCAGTTAAGGTCATCAACACTGTTGGTGCTGGAGATGCAACTCTTGCTGGATTCCTCTCTGCTGTTGTGTCTAACCCAATTGCTGAAGGTGAAGAAGATTACGGTGTTGGCTTCAACGTTCCACTAGGAGTTCAAACTGCAGTTCGTTGGGGAGCTATTGCAGTTACTCAACCAACTTCAGGTCTTGAGAACCTAGATAACATGCCTCCGGCAACTGTTGATCCAGAACCAAACCTAAATGTTCCACTCGAAGAAATAGCCAAACCATAGGAGTACTAACGTGCCAGTAGCATCACCTGATCAATACGCAGAAATGATTGACCGCGCTAAGAAAGGTGGATTTGCTTACCCTGCAATTAACGTATCCAGCTCACAAACAGTTAACGCTGTTCTGCAGGGACTAACAGAGGCAGGCTCTGATGGAATTCTCCAGGTAACAACAGGTGGTGGCGACTACTGGTCAGGTTCATCTGTAAAGCACATGGCAACTGGTGCTGCCGCTATGGCTAACTTCGTAAGAGAAGTTGCTAAGAACTACCCAATCACCGTTGGTATCCACACTGACCACTGCTCTAAGCCTCACCTAGAAACTTTCTTGCTTCCACTTCTAGAACTAAGCAAGGAAAGAGTTCGCAATGGTCAAGACCCTTTGTTCAACTCTCAGATGTGGGATGGCTCTGCTGTTTCTCTAACTGAAAACCTTCAGATCTCTAAAGACCTACTAGCTCAGACCAAGAACCTAGGCATCATCTTGGAAGTTGAGATTGGTGTTGTTGGTGGAGAAGAAGATGGCGTTGAAGGTGGTGAAGGTGATCACCTTTACTCAACTATCGAAGATGGTCTGCTAACTGCTGAAGCTCTAGGTCTAGGCGAAAACGGTAGATACCTGACTGCTCTTACCTTCGGTAACGTGCACGGTGTCTATAAGGCAGGAAACGTTGTTCTACGTCCAGAACTACTAAATGACATCCAGCGTGCAGTTGGTGACAAGTACGGTAAGGACATGCCATTTGACCTTGTCTTCCACGGTGGTTCAGGTTCAACTCCTCAGGAGATTGCAGATGCAGTTCGCTACGGTGTTGTGAAGATGAACATTGACACTGACACTCAGTACGCATTCACCAGATCTATTGCTGGTCACATGCTTTCTAACTACGACAAGGTCCTAAAGATCGATGGCGAAGTTGGCGACAAGAAGTCTTATGACCCACGTGCCTGGGGCAAGGTTGCTGAAGCTGATATGGCTAAGCGTGTTCAGTTGGCTACCCAAGAGTTGGGTTCAGCTTCTAAATCAATGAGCTTGTAATTGTCTGAAGTAAGCCCCTTCTATGACAACGGGAATCCCCGTTTCAAAGGTGCTTACAAAAACAATGAAATGCATGGCTTCTGGGAATTCTTTAGAAAAGATGGATCTCTAATGAGATCTGGTTCTTTTGATGAAGGCAAACAAACTGGTGTTTGGAAGACCTTTGATAGAACCGGGAAGTTAGTAAAAGAAACTAAGTTCGACTAACGCTTCTGCTTATTGCTGGTGTCTTCACCAGCAGCCTTTAGATCTTTTCTAAGTTCTTTTGGCAGAGAGAACTGAACATCTTCTTCAGCGGTCTGAACAATATCAACATCCCCGTAACCTCGACGAGCAAGATTCTCAAGAACTTCTTCAACAAGAACTTCAGGTACTGATGCTCCTGATGAAACACCAACAGTTGTTACACCATCAAACCATTCATCTTGAATCTCTGTTGCAAAGTCCACTCGGTAAGAAGCCTTAGCTCCTGCTTCAAGTGCTACTTCAACTAGACGAACAGTGTTTGAAGAGTTAGCAGAACCTACGACGATGACTAGCTCTGCATCTAGAGCTACCTTCTTGATAGCAACCTGTCTGTTCTGCGTTGCATAACAAATATCATCGCTAGGTGGGTTTTGAAGTGTTGGGAATCTCTCTCGAAGAGCTTCAACAGTTTCATAAGTTTCATCAACAGAGAGTGTGTCTGAGATAGCCAGATAACTTTCTCTGGGTCTCTAACCGTCACATTTAGAATTCCGTGACGACCATCAACCAGTTGAACGTGATCTGGAGCTTCTCCAGCAGTTCCTTCTACTTCTTCATGGCCTTCGTGACCGATTAGAAGAATGTCATAGTCTTCGCTAGCAAATCTTTGAACTTCTCTGTGGACCTTGGTAACCAAAGGACAGGTTGCATCGATGGTGTTTAGGTTTCTTTCCTCAGATGCCTTGATAACAGCAGGGCTCACTCCATGAGCTGAGAAGACCAGGATGCTGCCTTCAGGAACTTCGTCTACTTCGTTGACGAAGATGGCTCCACGTCTTTCCAAGCTGGATACTACGTGCTTGTTATGGACAATCTCTTTACGGACATAAACAGGTGAGCCGTGAAGGTCTAGAGCCTTCTCAACGGCAATAACGGCTCTGTCCACTCCAGCACAGTAACCACGTGGAGCTGCCAAAAGAACTCGCTTACGCGAAGCAATTAGTCCTTGGTCGGAAGTATTCTGGGAGATAGACACAACCCAAGTCTAAACCAGTGAAAGGAAAGTGCCTGTGAACGAGCAAATCGCCATCGGTAAAGATCCAGACCATCCCTTCACAGTCCAGCAGCTAAGCGAAAGAGTTGCTAATGCGGTCAAAGGCTGGGGAAATGCTTGGGTTGAGGGCGAAATCATCAAGTTCCAAGCAAAAGCCGGGGGCCATGCCTATCCGCAGCTAAGGGACCTTGCCACAGGCTCCACAATCTCACTGGTCATATTCAATGGAGTTCTTGTCTCCTCAGGTGAAGAGTTCAAAGACGGAGACAGAGTCCTAGTTTCAGGAAACATGGACTACTACGTTGCTAGAGGAACCCTGAGCTTGAAGGTCTCTTCTATCAAGAAGGTGGGTCTTGGTGTTCTCATGGCTGAGATTGAAGCCAGACGAGCAAAGATTTATGCCGAAGGTCTTGCTGATCCATCCAAGAAGAAGAAACTTCCATTCCTGCCTGGAGTGATTGGGCTTATCACTGCTGAGAATTCAGATGCAGAAAAAGATGTTAGACAAAACATTCTTTTGCGATGGCCGGAAGCAGTTATCAAGATGGCTAACGTGTCTGTTCAAGGTGCTGAGTGTGCACCGAGTGTTATTGCAGCGCTAAAGAAGATGGATGCAGATCCTGAAGTAGAGGTAATCATCATTACTAGAGGTGGTGGTGGCTTCCTAGATCTAGTTGGCTTTAGCGATGAAGCTCTAGTAAGAGCAGTTGCTGCTTGTGAGACTCCAGTCATTTCAGCTATAGGACATGAGAATGACAGACCAATCATTGATGATGTCTCAGACCTAAGAGCATCGACTCCGACAGATGCTGCTAAACGTGTAGTTCCTGATGTGGTTGATGAAAGAAGAAAGATTGCTGACTCTCTAGAGAGAATGAAATCAATTATTGGTTCTTTCCTAGGTCATCAGGTGACCTTGGAACTGATGATCTAACTAGAGCTCTAGGTGAACTGAGAGATGACCTGGACTACAAGCTAGATAAACAGTCAACTGACCTGGCTAACAAGAAGAACCTGCTCAGATCCCTATCCCCGCAAAGCACCCTTGATAGAGGCTATGCAGTGGTTAGAGATGCCGATGGCAAGGTAATTACTGACCCAAAGATGGCTAAATCTGGAACATTGCTGAAACTAAGGGTTGCCAAGGGCGACCTGGATGCAACCGCTAACTAATCAACGATTAAACTGGAGACACTATGGCTGAGAAGAACCCAAACGCTGACATCGCTGAGATGACCTATGAGCAGGCTCGCGATGAGCTAACCAAGGTACTCAATGAACTAGAGCAAGGCTCAGTAACCCTAGATCAGAGCATGGCTCTATGGCAGCGTGGCGAAGTGTTAGCTCAGAAGTGTGAAGAGTGGCTCTCTGGAGCTAGAGCAAAACTTGATGAAGTACTAAAGAAGAAGGACTAATAACCCCTTGAGTGATTCAGCTGCTAGACATAGAGC
>JBEDLY010000096.1:0-3576 GCA_041171365.1 Actinomycetota bacterium
AAACGTTGCTTCATCAGGAGCAGTACCAGCAGCTGTTACCAACTGTCTAAACTTTGGTTCACCTGAGAACCCCGAAGTAATGTGGCAATTCAAACAAGCAACAGCAGGTCTTGCTGATGGTTGTTTAGAACTTGGTATTCCAGTTACCGGAGGTAACGTTTCCTTCTATAACCAAACCGGTGATGTTGCTATCCACCCAACACCAGTAGTTGGTGTTCTAGGTGTTATTGATGATGTTGCAAGAAGAATACCTTCTGGTTGGCAAGATGCAGGAAATAACATCTACCTTCTAGGAACTACTAGAGATGAGCTAGATGGTTCAGTTTGGTCTGAAGTTATTCATGATCACCTAGGTGGTAAACCACCAGTAGTTGATCTAGCTGCAGAAAAAGCTCTCGCTGAACTGCTTCAAGGAGCATCTCTTCAAGGTCTTCTAGCATCTACACATGACTTATCAGAAGGTGGTCTTGCTCAGACACTAGTTGAGAGCACACTACGTTTCGGTATGGGAGCAAGAGTCTGGCTAAACGAGATCACTGAGAGAGACGGTGTTGACCTAACAGCAGCTCTATTCTCAGAATCAACAGCCAGAGTCATTGTTTCTGTAGGTAGAGAAGACGACGTCAAGTTTGTTGGACTCTGTGAAGCAAGAGGCATCCCAGTGCTAAGAATTGGTGTTACCGATGCTTCAGGACAACTAGAGATCCAAGACATTGCAACCTGGAACCTAGAGGACCTAAAGACCTCTCACAGCGCTACTATTCCTGAGCTGTTTGGCTGAATTTCCACCTGACCTAAAGACAAACTCGATAAAAACTGGTTTGGTGGGAAGATTTCGGGCTTTTCAAGGGTTATAAGTCAGGGATGTCGCTAGTTGCTGGCATCATAAAAACACACCCTAAAAAGGCAGGCTATGCACCTTACTCCTTCATCGCTATGGTCATTCAATACCAGAGACCTTATGAGAGCCTCATCTTGTGATCACTGCACATCCCTGTCAATTGCTCGAACACTTGGAATTCAGGATGTCGCCACTAAGTTGCAGCCGTACCTAGACCAAATCGCTGAGGACAAGGCAAATGGTGAAGATCAATCCTTGGCTCAAAAGTATGGTGTTATCTTCGAAGATGCACTAATCAACGAACTGCTCGAATCCGTTGGATCAGATGTGGTTGGCCGCCCCGATAAAGATGGCGATATGACACAAACCATTGAGTTGATGAATGCTGGAATACCAGTTATCTATCAAGGTGGACTGAAGAGGACCTTCGAGAGAACTATCTTTAGTGGTAGACCCGACTTCCTGGTACATCAAGATTGGGAAATTCTATTCATAGACGGCAAGCTCACTGCCCGCGTGAAACCAGAGCTTGCAGCATCGCCTAGAGAGAACAAGTACACAGTCTGGGATGCCAAGTACGGCGGACAAGCCAAACCTGCTTATCTTCTTCAGGTAGGTCTATACGTTGATGCGCTTGATGCTTTAGGACTGAAAGCCGAAGGTGAAAAACATGGTTTAGTTCTTGGTTCTAGAACTACCGATTCTTTCGAAGAAATCGAAATTGTTCCAGCAATGCGCCTTGCTCGAAAAAAGATTTCAGACTTAATTGATTTTGCTGAACAAGCAAAAAATGAAGATAATCTCGAACGATTTGCTGCAGCAAATCTTGAGTGGCATTGCCCTTCAAAACAGAACTGCGATATCTGCGAATACCCGGATCTTTGTAAAGACGACCGTAAAGCTACGGACGACTTGGTTCAGGTTGCAAACATAACCCAGAATCAAATCGCTCGTTTAGCCACAAGCGGCATCACAACAATGCGCGCTCTTGCAGAAGCTCCGGATGACAAGCGCCCTTATCGAATGACTGTTGAGACCTATGACAAGATTCGTAGACAGGCAGCAGCCCAGGTGAAGTCACTCGCAAGTGGAAATCCTGTGCATGAACTACTAGCGGATCCAATGATTCAGTTCTTGCCACCGCGTTCAAGACTTGATGTGTTCTTTGACTTTGAAGGCTTCCCCTACTTCACCGAACGTGGTGGACTCGAATATCTCTTTGGAAACTACGACTGGGGTAGCGGAAACAACGAAGGTGAACCACTTGATCGTCTCTTTACAGAATTCTGGGCTCATGACCGAGCAACTGAAAAGGTAGCTTTCGCTGGTTTCATGGAGTGGGTACTCAAGCGAATGCATGAAGATCCAAACGCTCACATTTATCACTACGCAAGTTATGAAGTAACTGCCTTAAAGCGTCTAGCTATGAGACACGGAATCTTTGAGCAAGAAGTTGCATGGCTTGTAACCACTGGACGACTCGTTGACATGTTTAACATCGTCAGAAACTCAATGATCATCGGTGAAGAGAGCTACTCAATCAAGAAGCTGGAACGTCACTACAATTTTGTGCGTTCCTCTGACGTTCAGAAAGCTTCAGCGAGCATTGATGAATACGACCGCTGGCGCGAACTTGATTCCTTATCTAAAGACCTCACACTCTCCGAGGAAGATAGAGTCAAGGTTTCGGCAGAAGCTGAGCAAATCTATAAGGAACTTCGTCTCTATAACTTAGAGGACGTCTGGTCCACACGTGAGCTCTACCGTTGGTTGGCTTCACTGGAGGGGGCTTGCTCTAGATATGGAGAGCCCCAACCAGGCGATCCTAAGCCGGAGGACACTGATAGAACCCCCAGTAAAAGTGAACGAGAATTAGCTGAGCTTCAAGCCCAAACTAAGGAACTGTTCGATGTGGTCGCTAACTGGGATTGGGGCACTGACCTCGATGCTGACTATCGCGCTCAAATTTGGCTTGCACTAACCCACTCAATCCTTTTCTATAAGCGTGAAGAAGTCATGTTCTGGGCCGACATCGCTATTCGTATGCTTATGGACGACGAGGCCCTTGAGGGCGAGCGAACTGCCGCAGCCATAAGTGATGTGGTTGAAGTCGGAAGAGAAACTAAGGAGCGTAGAGAAGACGGAACTCCTTACGTTCTAGTTACCTACAATGCATACCTTCCCGATGAGTGCCTCTACGTCCCAGAAAAGAATGCTGATGTTGTTATTCGTTATAGAGGTGACGGCAACAGGCAGATGCGAGACTTTGGAAAGATTACCGAGGTTGTTGATAGTGCGATTACTTTCACCAGAACAATCAAAAATGGATCCGATACTAAAACACCCGATGCAGTAATTGATGCAACGTATTACTCTCCGGTCGCAAAACAAACAGCATTGCAAAAGTTAGCGAATGAAATAGCCGAGCAATGGGTTAGTCCACTGAACCCAGCACCTAACTCTCCAGCCATCATGGATCTCTTGATGCGTCGTCCTCCAAAACTAACTGGAATCTCTGAACTTCCTGAAGCAGACACAAATGACTACCTACCCGCAGTCATGCAGGCTGTTCATGCACTAGATAACTCAGTGCTTGCCATCCAAGGACCGCCGGGTTCAGGTAAGACATACCTCGCTTCTCGAACTATCGTGAGTCTGATCAAAGCCGGAAAGCGAATTGGTGTGACAGCCAACTCTCACTCTGCAATCGAGAATCTGCTCGAGGCCTGCATCGA
>JBEDLY010000097.1:0-3484 GCA_041171365.1 Actinomycetota bacterium
GGTATTCCAGCACTTGTATTCGTAGGAGTGCTTCTAGCTACAGTCATTTTGTTTGCCTCGGCCATAGCCGTTGATGCAGAGAGCGTGTCTTTTCTGACTGCAATACCTTTCCTCTTTGTGTTCCCTTACTTACTGACCTATTGGATTATCTTGTCGAAGCGTGTGATGACTGCCAAAGGTGTAGAGGTAGAGGATTACCTAAAGGGTATGAAGATGTATATCGAACTTGCTGAGAAGGATCGCTTAGATTTCCTACAGTCGCCTAAGGGAGCTTCACTTACTCCTTCTCAAGTAAAGGGAAGAAGTGTTTTGAAACTCTATGAAGAGGTATTGCCTTGGGCAATTCTTCTAGGACTTCATAAACAATGGAATGGTGTTCTCAGCAATCTTTATGAGAAAGACACAACACCGGTTTGGTTTGTTGGAGCACCAGTATTCTCAGAGAGTTTCTCGAGCCTAGATCGCATCCTTGCTCAGTCGCTGAGCGTTGACTCAGAAGGAGGCTCTGGTGGTGGCGGTTCAGCCGGAGGCGGCAGCGGCGGTGGAGGTGGAGGAGGAATCTAGTCCTTACTTCTTGTAAGCAAGTAGTTTTTCTAGTTCTCCAAATATTTCTAAAGCAGCAGCTGTTCCTGTTCCAGAAACAATCTGCTTTCCGTTGTTGTCGGTGAGAGTTATTTCAACGGTTGAATCCATCGTCTCTTCAACTCTTCTATGCATGTTCTTGTGTAGTGGTGCATGAAGTAATCCACCACGAGTTCTTTCTGCTTTTAGATCCAATGTTCCATCAGGACCTTGAACTTTCCAGAACACGTGATTGTCATCAACTCTTAGTTCTAATTCTTTAGCTCCGTTATATGTAGTCCAGCTATAAAGCTTTCCTTCATGCATTAGTCCCATGATGAAACCTCTAAAGGATTTACCAATCCAAGGAATGATTGCAGCTGATGCAATTAGAGATGTTTCGTTGTTGAAATCAAAGTGATTGGTTTGCATCCAGATATATCCAGAAGGGAAGCCTCTGCCCCAATCTGTTTCTATGTAGCCTTTGCCTTTAGTGAAGGTTTGTTTTTTGCCTTCTACAGTTAGTGAACCTTCTAGATGGTGACCGAAGCTCACAATGCCGTGGAAGCATTCCATGAAGGGAACCAATCCATACCAACCCATGATGCCTGGGCTTCTTAGTGTCACAGGCCAAGGAACAAAAGGTGTTGTGATCGAGATTGTTCCTTGTAGTTGAGGAAGATCAAGTTTTACTTCAGTTTCACTAAAGAAGTTGTTTCCTATTTGAACTTCAAACTTGTTTGGTGATGCCTTGAACTCTGATATGTCAAAGGAGTGGAACCAACTGCGTCCAGTTGAACCATCAAGAACTTGAATGAAAGCTTCATCTTGGCTCTGACGTTCTTTGCTGTCTGCTTTATCAATGCCCTTGAAGATACCTGGAATGACAGCCCATCTTTGAGAAAGATCAGCAGATACTAACTTCACATACCAACCCTCAAAGAAGGGACTGGTCTTGCCTTTGCCATGAAAAGCCTCAGGATGTCTAACACCTTCAAGGAAACTTAGTGGGCTCTGCATACTTTGATGCTATCTCTTGAGAGCGTTGCGTTAACCTTGATGTATGAAACCTTTTCAAATCTCAAAAGAAGTAGCCGCTGCCCTAGATGCAGGTAAACCAGTTGTAGCCCTAGAGTCAACAATCATCTCTCACGGCCTACCAAGACCTCAGAACCTAGCTGCTGCTATTGAGTTTGAAGAGATTCTTAGAGAGCAGGGGGTAACACCTGCAACTATCGCGATTCTTGACGGTGTTCCTCAGATTGGTCTTGATTCAGTTGGTGTTGAACGTATTGCTAATGAAGACCTAGCTAAGGCCAGCGTTAGAGATATTCCTATCCTTGCTGCTCGTAAAGAAAGCGGAGCAACTACCGTTGCTGCTACTGCTCATCTGGCTTCTCTTGCTGGTATCCGAGTATTTGCTACCGGTGGTCTTGGTGGAGTTCACAGAGGTGCCAACACAACATTCGATGAGTCAGCTGACCTTTCTACTCTTGCTGTTACACCTATTACTGTGGTCTGTGCTGGTGTGAAGTCAGTGCTAGATATCTCAGCAACCCTAGAAAGACTTGAATCACTTTCAGTACCAGTTATCGGTTGGCAGACAAAAGAGTTCCCAGCTTTCTGGCTTAACCAATCAGGGCTTCAGATTGACTGGTCCCTAGACACAACAGATCAGATTGCTCAGGCAATGAAGGCTCAAGATGAACTAGGGCACAACCAGGGAATTGTTATTGCTAACCCAATCCCCGTTGGACTGCAGTGGGATCCAGCAGAACACGATCGTGTTCTGCAGATTGCATTCAAGGCAGCAGATGCTGCTGGTGTTCACGGTAAAGCGGTGACACCTGTCCTACTTGGATTCATTGTTGAAGAGTCAAAGGGTAGAAGCCTAGAAGTGAATCTTGATCTTGCTAGAAACAACGTAAAGCTTGCAGGACAAATTGCTACATCTTGGTCGAAAGTGAACTAGTGGAAAGAGTTCTAGTTATTGGCGATGTCATCGATGACATCATTGTTGTTCCTGAGGGACAAGTTAGAGCCAATACAGATACCAATGCACAGATCACACAAACTCTTGGTGGGTCAGCTAGCAACATGGCTAGCTGGGCTTCTCATGAAGGAGCAGAAGTAACTTTTATCGGTTGCGTTGGTTCTGCAGATGCAGATCGAGTAACTAAAGAGTTTGAAAGCTTCGGCGTTCATGCTCAGTTACAGACAAGCGACAAATCAACTGGATCAATTGTTGTTTTAGTTGAAGGTGATTCAAGAAGCATGCTCACCGATAGAGGAGCAAATAAAGATCTATCTCTAGAAGCTCTCACTATTGATTACCTAAGTGATTTCTCATATGTGTTTGTATCTGGCTACACACTCTTTGGAAGATCAGAAGCAGAGATCAAGAACTTTATCTTTAGAGTTCAAGATGCAGGGGCACTACTTGCAATAGATCCTGGTTCAACTGGATACATCAAAGACTTTGGTGTTGAACTATTCAAGTCATGTGTAAATGGTGTTGACATTCTTCTGCCTAATGAAGAAGAGTTTGAACTTCTGTCTACTGAAAGCTCACACATCACTATCGTCACTAAAGGTAGTCACGGAGTTGATCTCTACATAGAAGGATTTAAGACTAATTCCTTTGAAGCAGAGAAAGTAAGTGCAATAGATCCAACCGGTGCTGGTGATGCTTTCGCTGGTTCGCTAATTGCAAACCTGTCTCAAGGTGTTGAGCTTCATAGTGCAATAGCAAATGCAACAAAGACTGCTGCAAAAGCAGTTACTACTATTGGTGCCCGCCCTCGGCTTTGAATCTTTCAATAGCTTCATCGATTAGACGCTGAGCTTCATCCTTACCTGCCCACTTACCAACCTTGACCCACTTGCCTGGCTCTAGATCTTTGTAGTGAGTGAAGAAGTGCTC
>JBEDLY010000098.1:0-3377 GCA_041171365.1 Actinomycetota bacterium
GCAGCAGATGACTAGAAGCCGCCCTAGGTATCTCGGTGGCACCATAGGGTCGTTAGCAATAATTGCTTTATGGTGGGTATCAGCGGTTACCTTGTTCGCGAGAACTGATTCTGAAGGCGTTTCAATAACAGGTGCTATTCCGACTCCTATCGAAGTCATTCAACAGTTTGGTGTTGATGGCTTCGAGTTCTACTTCAAGAATGCATCCATCACATTGGCTGAGGCAGGTATTGGATTCCTAATAGGTAACCTTGGTGCAATTGCTCTTGCAGCTGTAGCACTTGCTCTTCCTAAGTTAGAAAACCTAGCCACACAAATTGCAGTTATCACTTATTGCATTCCTATCGTGGCAATCGGTCCAATCATTCGACTTGTTCTAGGTGCCCCTGGTCAAGGCGAACCAGCTGGTGCTGCTATTTCATTAGCAGCGCTAAGCGTGTTCTTCACAACCATGATTGGTGTTTTGACCGGTGTGAAATCAACCGATCAGGCAAGCCTAGATGTTGTCAGAGTTTACGGCGGCTCATCTTGGCACAGACTGATCAAAGTTCAACTCCTCTCTGCACTGCCTTCAGTATTTGCTGCTCTAAAGATTGCAGCACCTGCATCGTTCCTGGGAGCAATTCTTGGTGAGTATGTTGGTGGACCTGATGTCGGTTTTGGTCCTGCTCTAGTAAATGCTCAGCAGAGCCTAGAGGTAGCTAGAGTTTGGGGTCTGGCTCTGGTTTCCGGAGCGATTGCTGGACTTGGCTATTACCTCTTTGGATTGATCGCTAGAAAAGTTACTCCTTGGTCAACTGCTAATGGAAAGGCAGGACATTGAAAACTTTCTCAATGAAGTTAGGTAAAAGTGCCGCCAACACCGCTTTCTCATTAGTGGTTGTAACAATACTTTGGGTCTTTGCTCTGTGGGCTTTTGATGTGTCTCCATACATTGGTAAGAATCCCCTAGATGTCTTCAACTTCCTCTTCACTGCAGAAACAGCCGCAGAGAATCAGAATCTCGTGATGAGTGCTCTTGGACAGACCATGTATGACGCAAGCATCGGCTTTGCTGTTGGAATTACCCTTGCTAGCTTGATTGCAGTTTTATTTGCTTTATCTAAAGGCATTGAACAAGCTCTTATGCCGATTGCGATGCTTTTGAGATCTGTTCCTTTGATCGCAATGACGCCAATCATCATTCTGATCTTTGGAAGAGAGCAGCTAACTGTTGCTGTCATGGGAGCAATCGTTGTGCTCTTCCCAGCTCTTGTGAACATTGTCTTTGGTCTTAGATCAGTTTCTCCAGTTATGGGCGATCTTGTTGAGGTTTATGGAGCTAACAAACTGAAGCAACTAAGAACTGTTGCATTCCCTAGTTCACTTCCAGCTTTCTTTGCAGCCTTGAAGATTTCAGTACCTGGAGCTATCACCGGAGCACTTCTAGTTGAATGGCTCGCAACCGGAACAGGTATTGGTTATGGCATCGTATCGGCAGTTGGTAGGGCTAAAGCTAGCGAAGTATGGGCATACGTTGTAGTGATAACCGTAGTCTCAATAGTTTTGTATAACCTACTAGCCCTGCTTGAAGACTATGTTCTAGAGCGATTCGGCTTTAACAAGCCGAAATAGCTTAAGCCTCAACAGGTGCTGAAATACCTTCAAGAGAAATGACTGGACAGTCTTTCCATAGTCTCTCAATGTCATAGAAGATTCTGTCTTCTTCATGCATAACGTGGCAGATGACATCACCAAAGTCCAACAAGATCCAGCGACCCGTTGTCTTACCTTCTCTGCGAAGTAGTTTGTGGCCTTCTAGAAGCATGGCTTCTTCGATGCCATCAGCAATTGCTGATACTTGTCTTTCATTTCTTCCTGAAACGATCAGGAAGGTATCCGCTAGAACGAAAGGCTCACTGACATCTAGTGCTACTAGGTTCTCTGCCACCTTTGCAGCTGCGCCGGTTGCGGCGATTTTGGTCATTTCGATGGCTCTATTAGTTGCAGTCAATGAGTGCTTTCTTGTTAGTTAGTTGAATAGTCCTGAAGAAATTGCAAGTACGATACCGCCAGCAATAAGTACTGCTGCGGCTGAAATCATAGCAACGTACCAGTATGGGTTGATGCCTCTGTGTGCACCACCTGGAATACCTGGCTGGTTTAGGGTCTTGGTTATCACACCTGAAATACGAATTGGTGGAATACCTGGAATGAAGTTCTGCTGAGCATCTTGATCTAGATCAGTATCTGTGCTGTCAGTGAATGCTGAGATATCTATTTCACCGGTAGGTGTAATTAGAGCACTAACATCAATGCTTCCAGTAACAACAAGTTCACCAGAGTCAGTAATGATTGCTCCACCAGCAGTGATGTCTAGAGGTAAATCAACGATGAGGTTAGTGCCGGTGGTTTCGCCCACTAGAGCTGATGAAACATTGAAGAGTGGGTTGCCATCTTCATCAAGTTCAACGTTGGCAAGGTTCTTCTCAACCTCATCCATAGAAAAAGCTCGTTCTTCTTGAGCAGTGCCCACATATCTTTGCGGTTCAACATGGCCTGTCTTGACTATTGGCACCACGATCGGAGGAACAACAACTGGAGGTGCAACAACTAAAGGCTCTGCTGCAAGAGGTGCTTGTTCAATAACTGGAACTGGTAATCCTGCTTCTGCGGCTTGACGGGCAGCAATAGCCTCAGCTTGTGCCTGTATTGCTGCTCTGGTCAGTGGTTGTGGAGTGAAATCACTCATGCTGACCATACAATTCGTGCTTGGCAATGTATTGAACAACACCATCTGGAACTAGATACCAAACTGGGTAGCCGCTATCAACTCTTGTTCTAACATCTGTTGATGAGATAGCCAGAGCAGGAATCTCCAATGAGGATATTGAACCTTCAGGAGCATCAGGAATAGTTAGGTTGTGACCTGGTCTACTTACTGCCACGAAATGAGCTAAAGACCAGAGTCTTTCTGCTTCTTTCCAAGCAAGTATCTGAGCAATAGCGTCTGCTCCTGAGATGAAGACCAAATCAGCATCTGGATGCAGTTCTTTCATTTCTTGCAGGGTGTCTACTGTGTAGGTGTCTCCCCCACGATCAATATCAATTCGACTTACCTTAAACCTAGGGTTTGATGCCGTTGCAATAACAGTCATCAGGTATCTGTGTTCAGCAGAGGTTACATTCTGCTTTTGGTATGGGGAACCAGTAGGAACGAAGATAACTTCATCTAGTTTGAAGGCTGAGGCAACCTCGCTGGCTGCTACAAGGTGACCGTTGTGAATGGGGTCAAAGGTTCCACCCATGACTCCAATTCTTCTTCTAACGGTCAAAACTAAACCTTAGTGTGAGCCTTGGTTTGAGCTCTTACCCTTGTGCTCGTGACGGTTAGCAAC
>JBEDLY010000099.1:0-5441 GCA_041171365.1 Actinomycetota bacterium
AGCCAGAACACTGTTGGTTCAAAAGTTTCCCGTTCCCGTGAAAAGCTGAGCGAAGCCTTGAAAGACATGGCTGCTGGCTACGGTATCGGATTAGATGAAGACAAGAAAAAGTAAAGGGTAATTAGATGTCAGAGAATAACTGCAAAGACACCTTAGACAAGGTATTTGAATTTCTAGCAAATGATCTAGAGGAATCTGAAATGACCAAAATCAGGGAACATCTTGATGGTTGTCAAAGCTGCAAGAAGGAATATGCAATCGAAAGCAAAATCTCAAATTTGATTAGTAGTTCTTCGATGGATGCTCAAGCGAGTTTCGCATCCAAGATGCAAAGCAGGCTCCAGTCAGAGATTTAAAGAAATCCCCGCTCTAGTGGCGGGGATTTTTCTTATATCTCTTGTTCTGGAAGATCTAACCAGCTGTACCAACCTTGGTTGAGTACCAGCCAAGCGAGTAGTCCGTGACCTAGTTGACCAGGAAGCCCGAATTGAGAGTTCTTAATCTCCTCGTTGAATCCTGGGTGATCTACTAGTGGTCTGAAGGCATCTACGAAAGGCAAACTTCTTCTTGAGGCAACATCTTCAAAACCTGCAGCCAGGTGTTCAATGTCGTAGTTGAGCTGAGGGTTGCGGCTTGGAATAGGGGAGATTACAAAGCTTTGAACACCATTGCTTGTTGCAGTGTCAAGAATGTTGGCAAGGTTCAGCCTTGATCTAGACATTGTGATTCCAGCGTTGATGTCATTTGAGTTCAAAGCAACAATCAATCTGTTGTCTGTGTCAGGAGCAAAGCGCTTTGAAGCTTCTTCTAGCCACTGTTCACTCATCTGAGCTGTTGTTACCTCAGGAGTTGGCAGGACATAGAAGTCGATTCTTGGGTAGTCGCTTTGAGTTTTAGCAATTACTCGACCAACCCAACCTAGACCTTTAGGGTCGCCACCTGCACCAACGATGTCGTCACCAATGATGACAACTCGTATGTTACGACGTGGCTCTTCCATCTTTAGCTAAATGCTCTCTCGACTAGATCTGCTTGTTCAACAGCGTGACGCTTAGCTGAACCAGTTGCAGGAGAAGCGCTAGCAGGTCTTGAAACAAGCTGGGCTACCTGACCGTTCATGTACTTAGGTAGGAATAGACCAATGTATGTCCAAGGACCTTGGTTAGCAGGTTCATCCTGAACCCAGAACAGTTCTGCACCTGGGTACTGAGCATAGACAGCCTTGATTTCATCAACTGGAGTTGGGTAAAGCTGTTCAACACGAACGATAGCTGTGTGCTGGTCGTTACGCTTTTCAGCTTCAGCCAGTAGATCCCAGTAGATCTTGCCTGAACAGAAGAGAACTCTCTTCACGTTTGACTTGTTTAGTCCACGCTCATCATCAATCACCGGCTGGAATGAACCAGTAGTGAAGTCTTCAACCTTTGAAGATGCTGCCTTCAGGCGAAGCATTGACTTAGGTGTGAACACGATTAGAGGTCTTCTCGGTCTTGCATATGCTTGACGACGAAGAAGGTGGAAGTGGTTTGCAGGAGTTGAAGGCTGAGCAACAGTCATGTTGTTCTCAGCAGATAACTGCAAGTATCTTTCAATACGAGCTGAAGAGTGATCTGGTCCCTGACCTTCATATCCGTGAGGAAGAAGGAGAACTAGTGAAGAGTGCTGACCCCACTTCTGTTCTGCTGAAGAGATGAACTCATCCAAGATTGTCTGAGCACCGTTAGCGAAGTCACCGAACTGTGCTTCCCAAAGAACCAAGGCATCTTTACGCTCTACTGAGTATCCGTATTCGAATCCCATTGCAGCGTATTCGCTCAACAGTGAGTCGTAGATGTAGAACTTGGATTGATTCTCTGAAAGGTTTCTCAGAGGAATCCACTCTTGACCATTCTCACGATCGTGGAAGACAGCGTGACGTTGAACAAATGTTCCGCGTCTGGTGTCTTGACCAGACATACGAACGTTAACACCTTCAACTAGAAGTGAACCTAGAGCGAGGAGCTCTCCGAAGCCCCAGTCAATGCCGCCTTCTCTTGACATCTCAACACGCTTAGCAAGAAGCTGTTGAAGTTTAGGGTGAACATTGAATGCAGGTGGAATGTTGCTGTGGGCAGCACCAATTAGTTCAACGACGTCTCTAGCAATCTTTGTCTCGTGGTTGATCTCTGGGTAGCAGTAGTACCAATACCCTGAGGTCTAGAAAGAAGCTCAATTGGCTGAGCCATGGCTTCATGGACATCAGTGAATGCTTTTTCAAGCTTTGCCTGTAGATCAGCGTTTGATTGCTCAAACTCTTCACGGGTGATGTCACCACGACCAACTAGAGACTCTAGGTACAGAGTTCTAACTGAACGCTTAGCTTCAATCAAGTTATACATAAGTGGCTGGGTCATTGAAGGGTCATCACCTTCGTTGTGTCCACGACGACGGTAACAAACTAGGTCAATGACTGCATCCTTACCGAATGTTTGACGGTAGTCGAAAGCTAGCTGAGCGACTCTGAATACTGCTTCTGGGTCATCTCCATTGACGTGGAAGATTGGAACCTGGATTCCCTTAGCAATGTCTGTTGCATAAACAGTTGAACGAGACATGTTTGGTGGGGTAGTGAAACCAACCTGGTTGTTGATCACGATGTGTACTGTTCCACCAGTTCTGTAACCTCTTAGGTTCATCATGTTTAGAGTTTCTGGAACAACACCTTGTCCTGCAAATGCAGCGTCACCGTGAATCAAGATCGGAAGCACCGGATATTCATCAGGTGATTTGTTGATTCGATCAAGCTTGGCTCGAACAATACCTTCGAGTACTGGGTTCACTGCTTCGAGGTGAGAAGGGTTAGCAGCAAGGTAAACCTTTGTAGTGTTACCTGTTGCACTTGTGAAGACACCTGATGTTCCTAGGTGGTACTTCACATCTCCAGAGCCTTGAACAGTCTTAACATCAGCGTTGCCTTCGAACTCTCTGAAGACTTGACCATAGGTCTTACCAGCGATGTTGGTTAGAACGTTCAGACGACCTCTGTGAGCCATACCAATGGCAACTTCATCTAAGTGGTGATCTGCTGCTGCCTGCAAGATTGCATCTAGGGCAGCAATGGTTGATTCTCCACCTTCAAGGCTGAAACGCTTCTGTCCAACGAACTTGGTTTGTAGGAAGGTTTCAAAAGCTTCTGCTTCGTTAAGTTTTTCTAGAATACGAAGCTGAGCTTCTCTAGAAGGCTTCACGTAAGGAACCTCAAGGCGATCTTGCATCCACTTACGCTCTGCTGGGCTGTGGATGTGCATGTATTCAACACCGACTGTTCGGCAGTATGAATCACGAAGAATCTTTAGAACATCTCTAACCATCATCTTCGGCTTACCGCCAAAGCCACCGGTCTTATATGTTCTGTCTAGATCCCAGAGGCTTAGACCATGAGTTAGAACATCAAGGTCAGGGTGTGATCTCTGCTTGTACTCAAGTGGATCAATGTCAGCCATTAGGTGTCCGCGAACTCTATACGCGTTGATTAGTTCTTGGACGCGAGTCTCTTTACTGCGGCTATCTAGATCTGTAGTTTCAAAGTCAGTTGCCCAACGAATTGGTTCGTAAGGAATGCGAAGGTCAGCAAAGATTTCATCGTAGAAACCACGTTCACCAAGAAGTAGTTCGTTGATCTTTCTTAGGAACTCTCCTGAACCTGCACCTTGGATAACTCTGTGGTCATAGGTGGAGGTAAGAGTGATTACCTTGCTAACACCAATCTTGGCTAGGTGCTCTTCGCTCATACCCTGGAATTCAGCAGGGTAGTCCAAAGCTCCTGCTCCAACGATGCAACCTTGCCCCTTAGTAAGTCTTGGCACAGAGTGAACTGTTCCAATTCCACCTGGGTTAGTTAGAGAAACAGTTGTGCCAGAGAAGTCTTCAGCTGTTAGCTTGTTATCTCTTGCTCGCTTAACTAGGTCTTCGTAAGCGTTTAGGTAGGTAGCAAAGTTGAGTCTTTGAGCCTTCTTGATGTTAGGAACTAGAAGTGCTCTGGTTCCATCTGGCTTTGGAATATCAATTGCAAGACCGAAGTTGATGTTTGCAGGCGATACTGCAGCTGGCTTGCCATCAATTTCTTCGTAGTAAACGTTTTGTGATGGGAATTCTTTTAGAGCTCTAACAATTGCGTAGCCAATGATGTGTGTGAAAGATACTTTTCCACCACGAGTTCTACCTAGGTGAGAGTTAATGACAATTCTGTTGTCGATTAGAAGCTTGGCAGGAATTGCTCTAACGCTAGTTGCGGTTGGAATAGTAAGGGATGCGTCCATGTTGGCAGCCAAAGTCTTTGACATGCCTTTAAGAATGTTGATCTGATCTTCTGCTTCTTCATGAACTTCAGATGTGTCAACTGTTGGAGCTTGAGCTGGGATTGGTTGAGCCTGAGGTTCAACACGAGTTGTCTTAGCGACCAGTGGAAGTGATCCAGTAGCAGTACTAACTGAAGCTGGAGTCATTGGAGTGAGCGGTGCTGCCGTGATTGGTGTTACTGGTGCAGCTTGCTTGTTGCCCTGCCTCAGTTGGTGGTAACGCTCAAGGATTGGCTGCCACTCTTTGTCAATTGCTTCCGGGTTAGTTAGCCATTGGCTATACATTTCATCGACTAACCACTCGTTAGCGCCGAATTCTTGACCAGATTGTGAGTTGTCGTTGGACAACGGATCACCTCTTACTTTCACGGAAACTTGCCTTCCAAGCCTACCAAGCCTAGAAAGGTTGGATATTCAGGGTTATCCCCACCTAGAGGGATAAAAGGGTGGTCTTGTATGCTTTAAGGGCTATGGATTATGACCCCTACCCTTCTTATACAGAAGTCTTCCCCCTATGACCGAGTGGTATTTACTGGCATTGGGTGTAGTCCTCACTATTGGCACAGGTTTCTTTGTTGCCAGTGAGTTTTCGCTCATCAACCTTGAGAGAACCGAACTAGAACGTCGTCGGGATCAGGGGGAGCGTGGGCTTTCACCAAGCATTAGAGCCCTAAAGCGCTCCAGCACACATCTTTCTAGCGCCCAAATCGGTATTACGGTGACCACAATGCTCACCGGTTTCCTAGCTGAGCCTTCACTAGCCAAAATTCTTGAGCCAGCCCTAGCCTTCTTGAACTTAGAGGAAAGCACCCTAGAAGGAATCTCACTTGCTCTGTCATTGGTATTGGCAACCGTGTTCTCCTTCCTCGTTGGAGAACTAATTCCTAAGAACCTAGCTATCTCGCTGCCATTGCCAGTAAATAAAGCAGTGGTTAGATTCCAACTAGCCTTCAGCTTTATCTTCGGTTGGCTTGTTTGGCTTTTGAACAGCACCGGAAACGCAATTGTTAGATCCCTTGGTATTGAACCTAAAGAAGAGTTGAGTTCTTCTAGAACTGCTGAAGAACTTAGTTCCCTGGTGCAGAGATCTGCAAGCTTAGGTGC
>JBEDLY010000100.1:0-3357 GCA_041171365.1 Actinomycetota bacterium
GGTGTATTGGTGAAACAGTTCACCGCTCCAGTTGTTGTTATTGATGCAACTACCCCAAACATCACAGCCCTTATCACAGCTGTGTTCCTTCTAGTTGCTGGCTTCATAGTGGAACAGCTCTGCAAGCTACCAAGCGATAAGAGCAAAGATGAGTAGCCGCCTAAACGTTGCAGTAATTGGTGCTGGGCCTGTAGGTCTAGCCATGGCTAAAGCCATCTCAGATGCAGGACACTCCATCATGACGATAGCAACAACAGATCCAGCCAGAGCAGAACAAGTAGCTGCTGTGCTGCCTGGCATCAAGGTTGCTCCAGTTATTGATGCAGTAGCTGGTGTTGATCTAGTTATCTTTGCAATTCCTGGCGAAGAACTGGTTTCTCTTGTGTCTGGTCTTGTGAAGACTCAGTCTCTATCTAGAGGGCAACTTGTTGCTCACACATCGCCTGATTACGGTTATGAAGTATTTGATGAAGCTTTGTCTTTGGGTGTTGTGCCAATGGCTATTCATCCAGCAATCCGTTTCACCGGAATTAGTTCTGTTGATCGAACTCGCCTAATGGATTCATACATTGCTGTTGATTCGCCTAAGGCAGTTCTTCCTGTTGTTCAAACGCTGGCAATTGAATTGGGTGGAGAACCTGTACATGTTCCAGCAGAGGCAAGAGCTAAATATGCAGAAGCTATCTCTGTTGCATCTTCATTTACTTCTCTGATTGTTGGTCAAGCGGTAACACTTCTTGAAGATGCCAACATCGATAAATCAAGACAAATACTTTCTGGCATTATGCGCTCAGCTTTAGAAGAATCTCTTCGAACTGCTGTTGCTGAAATTGATCCTGCAGATTTACTTGAGGATGACAATCAGTGAAGCTAGTTGAGACAGTTAGTCAACTGCAAGAAGACATTGCAGATGCTAAAGCAAGTGGCAAGCATGTGGTCTTTGTGCCAACCATGGGTGCTCTGCACGAAGGACATCTATCTCTTATTGAAGAAGCAAATCAAGTAGCCGATGCCTTTGTAGTCATGAGCATCTTTGTGAACCCAACCCAGTTCGGTAAGGGCGAAGACTTTGATAGATATCCAAGAACTCTTGAGAGTGACATCGCTTCTCTATCTGGACTAAGTAATCCACCTGCACTTTTGTTTGTTCCATCTGTTGCTGAGGTTTATCCAGAGGGTATGGATGCCCCTCTAAAGCCTCGAGCAGGTGCTTTGGGTTCAGTATTTGAAGGTGCTGCCAGACCAGGTCACTTTGAAGGAATGCTCCATGTTGTCTCTTGGTTCTTTGATGTTGTGAAACCTGAGGTAGCAGTCTTTGGGGCTAAAGATGCTCAACAGTTGTTTCTTATCAAAAGGATGGTTCATAGGGAGTTCGGAGACTCTATTGAGATCATCGAAGCCCCGACCATCAGGGAAGATGACTACGTAGCAAAATCGAGTAGGAACCGCTTCCTCTCTGTTGATGGCAGGAGCTTCGCTCCTTCACTATTTGCTAGTTTGATTCAAGTTCAGGAGCAGATTACTGAAGGCGTATCACCTTCAGTTGCCCTGGCTTCGGCTAGTAAGGCTCTAGAAGCCTCACCGCTGGGTAAACTTGATTATCTAGCGCTAGTCGATAAGAGTACATTTTCACCGATAAGCGACGGGTTCTCTGGTGTTGCCCAATTACTTGTTGCTGTTGTGGTGGAAGGTGTTCGCCTTATTGACAACATAACTTTCTATATTCAGGAGCCGGCATGACCGACGAGCAAGTAATCCCAAACGAAGACGAACAGGACCTGCCCGAGCAGATTGCTATTCGTCTTGCTAAGCGGGAGCGAATCATTGCATCGGGTGCCGAAGCATATCCTGTGAGCCTTCCTATTACCCACACCATCGATCAGGTAAAGGCTAAGTACCCTGACCTAGAGATCGATGTTGCTACCGGAGACAAAGTTTCTCTTGCTGGCCGAGTAATGTTCCAGAGAAACACAGGAAAGCTTTGCTTTGCTACCTTGCAGTCAGGAACTGGAGTGCGTATCCAGGTAATGCTTTCATTAGACAAGGTTGGCGAAGAGCGTCTTGAGGAATACAAGGAACTAGTTGACCTAGGTGATCACCTGTTTGTTGCTGGTGAAGTAATTACCTCAAAGCGTGGAGAGCTTTCTATCCTTGTTGACTCTTGGGTAATCGCTGCTAAAACTATTAGACCGCTTCCTAATCTTCACAATGAACTAGGTGAAGAATATCGCGTTCGTCATCGCTTCGTAGATTTGATTGTTCGTGATCGTGCTCGTGAAGTGGTGCAGATTAGAAGCAAGGTAATGCAGTCTCTTCGCAGTACTTTCACTAATGATGCATTCATTGAAGTTGAAACTCCAATGCTGCAGACCATTCACGGTGGAGCTTCTGCTCGTCCATTTAAGACACATTCAAATGCATTTGACACAGAACTTTTCCTACGCATTGCTCCAGAGCTATTCCTAAAGAGAGCTGTTGTTGGCGGCATTGATCGTGTTTATGAGATCAACCGAAACTTTAGAAACGAAGGTGCTGACCGCACACACTCTCCAGAGTTTGCAATGCTCGAAGCTTATGAAGCCTATGGTGATTACAACACCATGGCCGAACTAACTCAGAGATTGATTCAGAATGCAGCCATGGATGTATTTGGAACTATGCAGGTTCAACTTGAAGATGGTGAAGTCAATGACCTTTCAGGTGAATGGGCTCGCATCTCAATGTTTGAGTCACTGTCAAAAGCAGCTGGAATGGAAATCACTCCAGAGACAGATATTGCAGTTCTAAAGAAGCTTGCTGATAAAGAAGGTCTAGAAATTGATCACCCTCAGCACGGTAAGTATGTTGAAGAACTTTGGGAGCACTTTGTAAAGGGCGACCTACAGAAGCCAACATTTGTAATGGACTTCCCAGTTGATACTTCTCCTTTGGTTCGTAACCACAGAACAAAGCCAGGGGTAGTTGAGAAGTGGGATCTATACATCAGAGGTTATGAGCAGGCTACCGGCTACTCAGAGCTAGTTGACCCTGTCATCCAACGTGAAAGATTTGTAGCTCAGGTCAAGTTATCTGCTGCTGGAGATCCAGAAGCCATGAAGCTTGATGAAGACTTCCTAAAGGCTCTTGAGTTCGGTATGCCACCAACAGGCGGTATGGGTATGGGTATCGACAGATTGCTTATGAGCCTTACCGGTCTAGGTATCCGTGAAACAATCATGTTCCCGTTGGTGAAGTAATCATGCAGGTATTTATTGATGCACTTCTAGCCACCTTGCCACCAATCAGCATGATGGTAATTGTCTACATCCTCTTCAAATCAATCATTGGTTCAGACGCTAAAGAGCGTAAAGTTAGAGC
>JBEDLY010000101.1:0-3302 GCA_041171365.1 Actinomycetota bacterium
ATCATGGGCGATAACAATCTTCAGTTGAGTGAGAGAGTCCTCACCTGGCCTAATGCTTTGAGTGCCCTGAGATTGCTATTGGTTCCGGTGTTCTTATGGTTAATTCTTATTGATGAAAACCTGCTGGCTTTCTCGGTTCTTGCCTTCTCCAGCTTCACAGATTGGCTAGACGGCTACCTCGCGAGGAAGCTAAACCAGATGAGTCGCTTAGGGCAGTTACTTGATCCTGCCGCAGATCGTCTTTTCATCCTGGCCTCTCTTCTTGGTCTAGCTATAACCAACAAGGTCCCTTGGTGGCTGGTGGTAGTCGTAGTCGGGCGAGATGTTGTTCTTTTCTTCACCCTTCCTTTCCTTGCTAAATCTGGCTATGGTCCACTACCGGTGAACTACTCGGGCAAAGCTGGTACTTTTGCCCTGCTCTACGCCTTCCCGCTGATGCTTTTGCCTAATGTTTTACCTTCAGAATGGGCAGTAATCATCTACCCAATAGCCTGGGGATTCGCTTTCTGGGGCATCTGGCTCTATTGGTGGGCAGGCGGAATCTATATAAGACAGGTTTATAACATTCGAAAAATTGACCGTTCAAATTCAAGTATTCTTGTCTCTAAGAAGGAGACCAAGTGAACGATTTCAAAGACGGCGCTGATTCAATCGACGCCACTCGCACTTTCTCCGAGAACCTTATTCCTGTTGATGCTAATTCTCTAAGCGATGAGGACCAGCAGGCCGTTGATGCTCTTCCAACAGGCAACTCACTTCTAATTGTTCGTCGCGGACCTAACAAAGGTGCAAGATTTCTTCTTGACTCAGATTTGATTTCTATTGGACGACACCCAAACGCAGACATCTTCCTAGATGACGTAACCGTTTCTCGTAGACATTCTGAAATTACCCGTGCTGGTTCAGTGTTCACAATAAAGGATCTAACTTCTCTCAATGGAACCTATTTTGAAGGTGCGAGAGTTGAAACAGCAGAGCTGTTCAATGGTGCTGAAGTTCAGGTTGGCAAGTACCACTTCACCTACTACTCATCTAAGAGAAACGGCTAAAGATGGCTAGTAGCGAAGTATCAAGTTTGTTTGCGCCGAGAGCTGCAAAACTTTCGACGATTGGTCGAGTAATTGAGCTACTAAGCCAAGAGTTTCCTGATCTAACTCCATCGAAGATTCGTTTTCTAGAAGAGCAGGGTCTGGTTACACCGCACAGAACAGAATCTGGTTACAGAAAGTTCAGTGATGCAGATATCGAACGTGTGAAACACGTCCTTGAACTTCAGCGAGACAAGTTCCTTCCTCTAAGAGTTATCAAGTCATATTTAGATGACATTGATGCAGGTAAGCAGCCTTCACTACCTTCAGCAACGAGAAGACCAAGTGTGAACCGTAAGTTCTCAAAACTTGAACTAGTAGCTGAGTCAGGCATCAACGAAACTCTCCTCGCAGAGGCTCAGGCAAGTTCACTCATCTCTGCAGGTCCATATGAATTCAGCGATATCGAAATTGCTAGATCTTTAGTTCAACTTTCACGTTTCGGCATCTCAGCTAGACATCTACGTGGCAT
Source organism: Actinomycetota bacterium (assembly GCA_041171365.1). Taxonomy (GTDB): domain Bacteria; phylum Actinomycetota; class Actinomycetes; order Actinomycetales; family Microbacteriaceae; genus Rhodoluna. The sequence continues at coordinate 1,561 of JBEDLY010000101.1, forward strand.
TAAGACTGCTGCCGATAGAGACCTAGGTCTTATCCAGGGAGTGGTTGCAAGCGTCAAGAAACAACGCGACCCATCAGCTAAATCAAGAGCCGCAGCGTACGCAAGCGAGATCGAATCTCACTTTGCAGTCATCAGATCGGAACTAATCCGCTCTGTTATTGACAAAATTGACTAACGCGACACGCCGAAGAAGAATATAAGCCCCCGTATGCCGAGGGTAGCCACAAGAATTAAGAAAAGGTTCATGTTCTACTTGAACTTTATACACATTGAGAGGAGGCCAGAATGGAAGACCAAAACCCTGAAGGTTCAACAAAAATTACCGAACCTACAACTGAAACTGGCCGTATCAACCTCAGTGAAGCTAGCGAATTTGCATATCTTCAAGATGAATTGTTCCTGGAAGAACAACCTTGGCATGACCCTAAAGTCGGTTACCGAGGACACTCAGCTGCAGCTGCGTCTGGAATTAGCTACCGCCAGTTGGACTACTGGGATAGCACCGCTCTGGTTCAACCAAGCGTAAGAGGAGCAACAGGCTCTGGATCCCAACGTCTTTACTCTTTCCGCGACATTCTTGTTCTAAAACTTGTTAAGAAGTTCCTAGATGCTGGTGTTTCACTTCAGCAGATTAGAAAAGCTGTAGGTGAGCTAAGAAAAGCTGGAATCGGCGACCTAGCTCGAATCACTCTTATTTCAGATGGTGCAAAGGTTTACCTTTGTACATCAGGAGATCAAGTTATTGACCTAATCGACAAGGGCCAGGGAGTCTTTGGTATTTCTGTGGGACGAGTACTTGGTGAAGTTGAAGCCACTCTTAGCCACATTGACCCGTCATACCTTGAAGAGATGGATGAGCTAACTCTTCGTCGACTAAACAAAAAGGCTATTTAGTCTTCGTTTTCTTGTTTTGAACCCAAAAAGTTCTTCAACTGTTTTTTAGTCATTGTTTGACGAAGGACTTCATTCCATTGCTCCTGATACTCAGGAGATACTGGCTGGCTGTCAATCATTTCAATTCTTGGGGCTACAGGCTCCGACTCTAGGTTTAGTGTCTTCGCCAAAGATGAACGCTGGGATGACTGTGAATCACGATTTCTCTTGGAATTCTTGTTTCGAGCTGAGTTGTTTCGACCAGTTTCTAGTGGTGGCACACTCTCAGATACAAAAGACGCCTGCAGCTGCTCAAGTAGCTCATCGAATTGAATGGCTAATTTGGCAGCACTCTGGCCAGGCCAAGAGTGGATAGATCTTCCCGCACCTTGGGATTGCTGAACGGCAGACTTCTCTTCGAAAGCTGGGCTAAGCAGGTAATCGCCGTAGGTTTCTTCGAGTTCGTTCACACGGTACTGGTGCTCAGCAACACTGGGTCTCAGCCGATTAATGAGGATCCCAAAGAGTGATACCTGTCGGTTGACGCTCTTTCTAAGCTCTGTGAGAGCCTTCATAGCATTTTCAACCCCGAGTAGGGCGTTGATGGAGGGTTCGGTAACGAATAAGACCCTGTCACTGGCAACCCATGCCATACGGGTTAGCGCGTTCATGCTTGGAGGAGTATCTATAAGCACTAAGTCGTAGTCAGGCTCGATCTTGGCAAGTGCCTCATCAAGATTCCAAAGTGACTTGAAAGATGGCTTTGTGGCGTTTCTGAGGCTCAACCTTGGGTTTCCAGCCATTATGTCCAGGCGACCCGTCTGTCCCTTTGCCCAAGATGAGGCTACAATTGCTTTCAACACAGAGTT
>JBEDLY010000102.1:0-5005 GCA_041171365.1 Actinomycetota bacterium
AGCTTATGGAGATCATGAGAGGCCTAAGCGAGAACGGTACTTCAATCATTTTCATCACCCACAAACTTCGTGAGGTTCAGAAAGTTGCTGATCGAATCATCGTTATCCGTCAAGGAAAAGTTGTTTCAGAGGCAAACCCTAAGGCAACTGCAGGAGAGCTAGCCTCCTTGATGGTTGGACGTGAAGTCGATCTTGACACCAAGAAGAGTGCTGCGAAACTTGGTGCTGAAACTTTGGTAGTCAAAGACCTAACAGTTTTAGATGACCGCAATCAGCAAATGGTTAATGGCATCAGTTTCTCTGTCCATGACGGTGAAATTCTGGCTATCGCTGGTGTTCAAGGAAATGGTCAAACTGAGTTAGCCGAAGCCATCCTAGGTCTGAGGAAGATACACAGCGGTAGCATTACCGTTGCCGGTAAAGACTTGACTAAGAGCAACGTACGTGAAGTACTAGAAGCTGGTGTTGGCTACATACCTGAAGACCGAAAGAAAGATGGTCTAGTAGGGGAGTTCTCCATCGCTGAAAACCTAATGCTTGATGGCTCATTCGGTAAGCCATTTGCTAAAGGTGTTCAGATTGATTTCGCTAAGCGAGACGAGATTGCTGCCAAGCTAATCCAGGAATTCGACATTCGCACACCCTCTGCAGGCACCTTAGCCAAACAGCTATCCGGTGGTAACCAGCAGAAAGTTGTTGTTGCTAGAGAAATGAGCAGAGACCTAAAAGTCTTGATAGCTTCCCAGCCAACCCGTGGTGTTGACGTTGGTTCAATTGAATTCATTCACGAACAGATTGTTGCCGCTCGTGATGCTGGAAAGACTGTAGTGATTATCTCCACAGAGCTTGATGAAGTTCTTGCTCTTGCTGACCGCATTGCTGTTATGTATCGAGGTCGCATAGTTGGAATTGTTGATGCAAAGGCTACAAGAGAAAAACTTGGAAAGATGATGGCAGGTATTGCAGCATGAGTAAGAAAAAAGAATTAGCAGTAGAACAGCCTTCACAAGATAAAGCAACCAAGGTCCTTCATGAAATCATGGCGGGCGATCCAGTAAGAATCGCTTTATCTGTCCTCCTTGGCTTCATCATCGGAGCTATCTTCATGGCGGTCTTTGATAAGAGCGTTGTGAAGGCCTGGGCTAACTTTGGTGCAGATCCGAGCATGGCTCTATCAACTGTTTGGTGGACTATCCAGGATGGTTACGGAGCTCTATTTACTGGCTCAATCCTTAACCTAGGTGCAGATAGTTTCGTCACTGCAATCCGTCCATTCACCGAAACTCTAAGATTCGCAGCTCCACTAATCATGGCTGGTCTAGGTGTAGCTCTAACTTTCCGAGTTGGTCTATTCAACATTGGTTCTACTGGGCAGATTCTTGTTGGACTAGCTGGTTCAACATTCGTGGCAACACGTCTGGACATGCCAATCATCATCCACATGCTGGCAGCAGTTTTCGCTGCTGTTGTTTGTGCCATGGTTTGGGGAATGATTGTTGGTGTTCTGAAAGCTAAGACAGGTGCTCACGAAGTAATCGTGACAATCATGCTGAACTACGTTGCACTGTCCTTGTTCACATACTTATTGAGACAGCCAGAACTTCTATTGGAAGAAGGAGGCGGTGGAACTCCTAAGTCAGACAACCCAGATGACACTGCTCGCCTCTACTGGTGGCTAATGGAGAAATCAACCTTCGGATTTAGATTCAGAATGGTTGGACACAACCCTTCTGCAGCAAAAGCTGCGGGTATCAAAGTTGAAAATACTTTCGTATGGGCTCTGGCTATTTCAGCCGGATTCTCTGGTTTAGCAGCCGCTAACCAGGGACTAAGCGTTGATGGTGGTCTAACCACAAGCATTGAAGCGGGTATTGGTTTTGACGCAATTACCGTTGCACTTCTTGGCGGCTCAAGAGCCGGTGGAGTTGTAATGGCTGGACTTCTGTTCGGTGCATTCAAGGCAGGATCTGCAACTATGCAGGTTGCTGGTGTTTCCCCTGAAGTTCTTGGTGTTGTGAAGGCGCTGATTGTTCTATTTATTGCCGCTCCACCAATCATTAGAGCCTTCTATCGATTGCCGGTACCAGGACCAAAGGTTTTTGAAGCAACTCAGAAAGCTAAAGCAGCGAAGGTGATCAAGTAATGAAAAATGTAGAAGTCACCCCAGGAATGTTTTCTTCCGCAACGGTTAAGCCGAGTCTTAAGACACCGATTACTCTTGTTGCCGCCGCCATGGTCGTTATTGTTTTCTTCGGTTTCCTAGGTAAAGCTGGCGACATCAGTTTCGTATGGAGCGATAAGCGTGAAGCACTTCAATTGCCTCCATTTGTAGTGAACTCAATGTTCTTCTGCACACTTGTTGGAGCAATCCTTCTGATGATTGGTTTGCTATCAGTTGCTTTGAGTATTCGTGGAGTTAAAACTCCAGTCTGGCTAATCGCCATCTACGCCCTTGGTTCGATGATGGCCCTTCTAGGTTGGTTGGCAACAGAAGCTACCCAAGGTGTTCAGATGATCTTCATTCTGGGAAACACATTGGTTCTAGCCATCCCACTTATCTTTGGTGGTATGGCAGGGATCATGTCAGAGCGTGTCGGTGTTGTGAACATTGCTATCGAAGGACAGCTACTAACTGGAGCTTTTGTTTCAGCAATCGTTGGAACTATCACTGGCAATCTTTACGTTGGAATGATCGCAGCGATGATTGCGGCAGCTTTGCTTTCAACAGTGTTGGCATCTCTAGCTATCAAGTACCTAGTCGAGCAGATCATCATCGGTGTGCTGCTAAACGTACTGGTAATTGGTATTACAAACTTCTTGTATTCAGCGTGGGTGGATGATGACAGCATCAACCTAAACTTCCCTGGAACATTTGACAAGATTGCAATCCCATTCCTCTCAGAGATTCCGGTTCTAGGTCAGGTTCTTTTCAACAACAGAATCACTGTTTACTTGATGTTTGTTCTGGTTCCTCTGCTTTGGTACGTATTGTTCAGAACCAAGCTAGGACTAAGAGCAAGAGCCGTTGGTGAGCACCCACTAGCTGCTGACACCGTAGGTATCAACGTTGCCAGAACTAGATTCTGGTGGGTAACTATCGGTGGAGCAGTTGCTGGTCTTGGTGGGGCATCGCTAACACTTGGAAACGTAGGTTCATTCGGACGTGAAATGTCTGCTGGTCTTGGATTTATTGCCCTAGCGGTTGTAATCCTCGGTCGTTGGCAGCCAATCTATGTGACCCTGGGAGCTTTGCTATTCGGCTTCACAATCATTCTCAAGGTTTGGGCTAACCAGGTTTCTCCTGGTATTCCGGTGGACTTCATCACCATGGTTCCTTACCTTGTGACTCTGGTAGCAGTTGCTGGTTTTGCTGGAAAAGTAAAGCCTCCTGCCGCTTCCGGTCAACCTTACGTAAAGGGCTAAACACATGTCTCAAGAGATCGACTGGAGTGCGTTGAAGGAAGCGGCTATTGCTGCAATGAGAAACGCGTACGCTCCATACAGCCACTATCCAGTTGGAGCTGCTGCTCTCGTTGATGATGGCCGTATTGTTTCTGGTTGCAACGTTGAAAATGCAAGCTACGGTGTTGGCCTCTGTGCTGAATGTGGTTTGGTTAGCAACTTGAGCATGACTGGCGGTGGAAAGCTAGTTGCATTCTATTGTGTTGATGGAGCAGAGAACATTCTGATGCCTTGCGGTAGATGCCGCCAACTACTGTTCGAGCATTCAAGTGAGGGAATGCTCCTACAAACAGTGTCAGGCATCAAAACAATCGATCAGGTCCTGCCTGATGCATTTGGTCCACGCGATCTAGCCGAAGGTTTCGGCGCTGATAAGAGAAACTAGGAACTCATTGTCTAAAGAATTTTCCGCAGTTGAACTAATTGTTGCTAAACGAGAGAAACAAGAACTATCTACTGAGCAAATCGATTGGCTTGTAGCCAACTACACCTCAGGTGTTGTTGCAGACGAGCAAATGTCTGCAATGGCAATGGCTATCTTGCTAAACGGTATGAACAGAAGAGAGATTAGAGACCTCACCTTGGCGATGATTGCCTCAGGTGAAAGATTGGACTTCTCATCTCTCACCGTTCCAACTGCTGACAAGCACTCAACTGGTGGTGTTGGCGACAAGATTACTTTGATGCTTGCTCCGCTAGTAGCAGTCTTTGGTGTTGCTGTGCCTCAGCTAAGCGGTCGAGGACTTGGCCACACAGGTGGAACACTAGACAAGCTAGAGGCTATTCCAGGCTGGCAGGCATCTCTTTCTAATCAACAGATGCATGACCAGCTAGAGAAGGTTAATGCTGTTATTTGTGCTGCAGGAGCAGGTCTTGCTCCAGCAGATAAGAAACTATATGCACTTAGAGATGTAACAGGAACTGTTGAAGCTATTCCTCTTATTGCTAGCTCAATCATGAGCAAGAAGATCGCTGAGGGCACATCTGCTCTTGTTCTTGATGTCAAGGTTGGTTCAGGTGCTTTCATGAAGACTCTTGAGAGAGCACAAGAGCTTGCTCAGGTGCTAACTCAACTAGGAGCAGATGCAGGTGTGAAGACCAGTGCGCTGCTTACAGATATGTCTACCCCTCTTGGTCGCAAAGTCGGTAACGCTCTTGAAGTTGATGAGGCAGTTGAAGTACTTGCCGGTGGTGGTTCTCAGGACCTAATTGATATCACTGTTGAACTAGCCAGAGAGATGCTTCGTCTATCAGGTAAGACCGATGTTGATGTCGCTGCAGCTTTGAATGACGGTCGTGCCATGGACAAGTGGAACGAAATGATTAGAGCATTAGAGCACAGCATGGAGATCCGACAGCAAAGCTTCAGGTTGCTAAGCACGAGCACACCATCCTGGCTGAGAGTTCAGGTTATGTGAACGAGCTAGATGCTCTTGCAGTTGGGACAGCCTCATGGCGTCTAGGTGCCGGACGTGCTCGTAAAGAAGATCCAGTACAGTTCGGAGCCGGAATCATTCTGCACGCTAAACGTGGAGAGAAGATC
>JBEDLY010000103.1:0-3248 GCA_041171365.1 Actinomycetota bacterium
CAGGTCAATTACCCTTTTGGGCTGGAGTTGCTGAAGGCAACAACCTTGAATTTGATTTAGTGCAAGACGGACCGCACGCACTCATCGTTGGGTCCACTGGTTCTGGAAAGAGTGAGTTCCTCAAACTCATAACTTCATCAATGTTGGTGGGCGTTAGGAAAGGCCAGCTCCAACTGGTGTTAGTGGATTTCAAAGGTGGGGCGGCACTTCGTGGACTCAATGATCACCCGGCGTCTCTGACTTTAGTTACGGACCTTGATGAGGGTAGGCATGAGAGGTTTTGGCTATATCTGTCGGGAGAACTCAAGAGGCGTGAAAGGTTGTTGGCTGCAGCCGGCGTAGCTTCCATAGAGTCTCTTCCAGAGTTAGCCAGGATGATTGTTTTAGCAGATGAGCTTCCAGCCATCATTACCTCTCATCCATTGGCTATTGGAACGCTTGAGTCAATCGCAGCTAGAGGCAGGTCTCTAGGAGTCCACCTAATCGCGACCAGTCAATCCTTATCAGGAATCCCAAGAGCTTTGATAACCAACCTAAGTATGAGATTTGCTTTGGGCTCCATGGACCCAGGAGATCTAATTTCGATGTTGCCAAGTATCAGAGCTGGTGTTTCAAATAGTTCTAGAGCGATTGCGATATGGGGGAGTAGCACCATAAGTTTTGACTTTCCTATATCCAAATCAATTCCAAACCTAAAAGACCCAAAACTCTTTCCTGATCTAGTTGAGGGATGGACTAATGGACTTCCACTTACCATCAAGGCTCAGTCAGGTTTGCTTGGAGTGTTTGACATTCCTGTTCAGCAGCGTTTCGAGAACTTTACTTTCTCTGACCTAAGTGGTTCATCTCTTCTTGTTGTTGGAGCAACAGGTTCTGGAAAGACTTCTTTTTGTAATTCTGCAAAGAACATCACAGATGCATTAGTCCTAGATTGTCCAACCACCCAAGAACTAGAAGAAGCCTTTCAAAGTGGCAAACAGGTTATTTGTGCGATGGCCAGTTCATTCCTGATGCCATTGTCGCTACAGCGGAGATTTGAAAACCTCATCTACCTGCGACAAGGAAACTTTGATCAACATCTAGCTGCTGGGTTACCAAAGAATCAATGGAACGAAAAACTACCGGCAGGCAGAGGATGGTTCAAGAATCTTTCGATTCAGTTGGCTATGCCAGAACCTTCGCTGAATCAACAAATGCAAGTCCGTGAGCTTCAGCAACAGGCTGGCTAACTAGATCTCCATCGTGAGTGCTTAGTCCAAGAGCAAGAGCCGTGTCTTGCTGGCAAGCAGCTAACCAACCCTTGTTTGCAATAGCTTTTGCATAGCTCAAAGTTGCGTTTGTAAGAGCGTAGGTAGAAGTGTGAGCAACGGCACCAGGCATGTTCGCAACACAGTAGAAAACAGAGTTGTGAACTTTGAATGTTGGCTCAGCGTGTGTTGTTGGTTTTGAATCTTCAAAACACCCACCCTGGTCAATAGCGATGTCAACAAGAACTGATCCTGGCTTCATCTTCTTCACCAGCGCATTGGTTACAAGCTTTGGTGCTTTAGCTCCTGGGATAAGGACAGAACCAATTACCAAGTCTGCTTGAGTAACAGCTTTTTCAATTTCAAAGCTGTTGCTGGCAAGAGTGTTTAGGCGACCGGCATACAAAGCGTCAAGTTCTCTTAGACGGTTGATGTTTGTGTCCAGAACTGTCACATCCGCTCCAAGGCCGACTGCCATCGCAATGGCGTTGGTTCCCGCAACACCTCCACCAAGGACAACAACCTTGGCAGATCTAGTTCCAGGGACACCACCCAAAAGAATTCCGTGACCACCATTTTGCGCAAATAGTGTTTGAGCTCCAACCAAAGCAGATAGACGTCCTGCGACCTCGCTCATAGGAGCAAGCAAGGGAAGTTGTCTGTTTGGGGTCTGAACAGTTTCGTAAGCGATAGAAGTAACCTTCTTGGCTACTAGTTCTTTGGTTAGTTCAAGATCGGCTGCTAGGTGCAGGTAGGTAAACAGCACTAGACCAGGGCGTAGGTGGCCATACTCGCTAGCAATTGGCTCCTTGACCTTGAGAACCATGTCTCCGGTGCTCCAAGTAGTTGCAGCATCGGGGAGGATTGTTGCTCCTGCTGCTGAATAGTCTTCATCTGAGATGCTTGAACCGTTTCCAGCACCTTTTTGAATGTATACCTCGTGGCCTGATGCTACGAGTTCGTGGACTCCCGCTGGGGTAATTGCTACGCGGAATTCGTTGTTCTTGATCTCTGCAGGGACAGCGATCTTCATGATTCTCCTCTGGGTAAGAGCTACCTTGCTCGAACCATCACCAGAATACCGCAAAATGAGGACCTCTGTTTGAGCCCAAACAGGAAGAGTGGGGCTTGGGAATCAGTTTCACGGATTTGCCTATTTTGCCCTCAAATCTTGTGGGGTATGGCATTATTTTAAGCAATGCGTTCTTTCGCGCAGTCGGTGCCCAATCTCGGCCGTCTGACGGCCCTTGTATATAAGGAGCAAAAGGTTATGAACCAAAACCTTCCAGAAGATCCACAACTACGCGAAATGGTTAAAGCAGCTTTAGCCCACAAAGTTACTCGTCGAGCAGTTCTAGGTGGTGCAGTTGCAACTTCAGCAGCAGCTCTGCTTGCAGCTTGTGCTCCTTCAGATAAGCCAGGGCTAACACCAGCTACTGACGTAAGTGATTCAGACCCAACTCTTATCTGGAGCAACTGGTCACTTTATGTTGACGTTGATGATGCAGGTAACTACCCAACTCTAGAAAAGTTCAAGAGCGAAACTGGTATCACAGTTACCTACCGCGAAGACTTTGACGACAACGACTCTTACTACGGAAAAGTTAAGGACCAGCTAGCGCTAGGTCAAGACATTGGTGCAGACGTTACTTGCCCAACATCTTGGATGGCAGCACGTTGGATTAACCAGGGCACCGTTCAGACTTTTGATGATGCAAATCTGCCAAACAAGAAGAACCTTCAGCCTGCTTACCTAGGTGAGTCATATGACCCAGAGCGCACAATGTCATTGCCTTACCAGGGAATTCTTGCTGGTTTTGCATACGACAAGAAGGCTTACAAGGACGCAACAGGTAAAGAAGCTCCTGCTGTTCTTGAAGACCTATGGAACCCAGCACTAAAGGGTCGCATCGGAGTACTTAGCGAAATGCGCGACACCGTTGGAATTGTTTTGATGGACCAGGGTGTAAAGATCGGTGATGCAAACAGCTTGACCGAAGA
>JBEDLY010000104.1:0-3168 GCA_041171365.1 Actinomycetota bacterium
TTTGTGAAGGCTATTGTTCCTTCAGTAGACATTGAGGCTAAGACAGTTACTGTCACGCCACCAAACGGCCTATTTGAAGAGATTGAATCTGAGTAATGAAGATTCAGGCTGTAACAATCTTCCCTGAGTACTTCTCAGCACTGGATATCTCCCTTTTGGGTAAAGCTCAGGAGAACAAAGTAATTGATTTCAAGGCTGTAGATCTTCGTGATTACACCCACGACAAACACAAAACTGTTGATGACAGCCCTTATGCTGGCGGGGCAGGCATGCTTATGAAGCCTGAGCCTTGGGGTGAAGCACTAGATGAACTACTAAACCCTGATGGTTCAACTGTCTTGATTGTTCCTTCTCCTGCAGGAGAACTGTTCAAGCAAGCTACCGCTCAAGAACTTTCTTCAAAAGAACACATCGTGTTTGCCTGTGGTCGCTATGAGGGTATTGATCAGAGAGTCTTTGATTGGGCTCAAGATAAGGCCGAGGTAAGACTTATAAGCCTTGGTGATTACGTGCTAAACGGCGGGGAAGTAGCAGCTCTAGCCATGATTGAGGCTATTGCTCGTCTAATTCCAGGGGTTATTGGTAATGCCGAGAGCCTTACTGAAGAGTCTCACTCCGATGGTCTTTTGGAGTATCCAAGCTATACAAAGCCTGCCTCTTGGCGAGGACTGGATGTTCCTGAGGTGCTTAGAGGTGGCAATCACGCTGAGATAGCTAAATGGCGTAAAGAGCAGTCTCTGGAGAGAACTAAGGCTGTTAGACCGGACCTTCTAGAGGGCTAGCGTTGCTTGGCTTGAGTTTTTGTGGCAAGATGTACAGGTTGCCTAAATAAAGCTCTGCCGCAGGGGAGATTAGGGAACAGCACCAAATCCAGAAACTAACAGATACCCGTTATTGACCTGCAGGCAAGAACAGAAGGCAGAAAAATGCAAATTCTAGATTCAGTAGATCTACCAAACCTAAAGACCGATGTCCCAGCATTCCGCGTAGGAGACAACGTAAAGGTCCACGTAAACATCATTGAAGGTAACCGTAGCCGTGTGCAGGTTTTCCAGGGTGTTGTTATCCGTCGTTCAGGTGCTGGTGTCCGCGAGACATTCACCGTTCGTAAGGTAACTTTCCAGGTTGGTGTTGAAAGAACTTTCCCAATTCACTCCCCAGTTATCGACAAGATTGAACTTGTATCTCGTGGTGCTGTTCGTCGTGCGAAGCTTTACTACCTACGCGACCTGCGTGGTAAGAAGGCGAAGATCCGCGAAAAGCGCGACAACACAACTTCAGCTAACTAGTTCTTAGATAGTTCACAGGTAAGGGCAATAACCTTCCATCATGGCTAAAAAAGAAAAAGTTGAAAAGCCAATCAAAGGGCCTTTCAAAGCGCAGCGTGAGAAGGTAAGAAAACTAAAAGCAAAGCACGTCCTGCTTGCTTTTATTATCGACACCGTTGTAATCCTTTTCTCTGCTCTAATAATCTCTTTTCTAATCAAGTCATTTCTAATTAGAACTTTCTACATTCCATCAGGTTCGATGTTTGATACTTTGCAGATCAACGATCGAATCATGGTGAATCAACTAGTTCCAGACATTATTCCTTTGGAACGAGGCGATGTAGTTGTCTTTAAAGATCCAGGTGGATGGCTAGGTACCATCGAGAGAGAGCCTGTTACTAACCCACTGCAGCAAGTGGGCGACTTTGTACTTTCTATTGCAGGGCTAACTACTCCTGATAACAACCAACACCTCGTGAAGAGAGTTATTGGTAAAGGTGGAGACCGACTTGTTTGCTGTGATGTTGATAACCGAATAACCGTCAACGGCAAAGCAATCATCGAACCATATCTAGCTAAAGACTCCAATCCTTCAAACACTGAATTCGATGTGACAGTGCCTAAGGATTCATTCTGGGTAATGGGGGACAACAGAGGAAACAGCGAAGATTCAAGATATCACCCTGACACTCCGGGTAAGGGTTTTGTGTCAAAGAACTATGTTGTTGGACGTGCCTTCGTAATTTCTTGGCCATTCCAGCATTTCACCTGGTTGGATAACTACCCAAATGTCTTCAAAGACGTCCCAGCTCCCAAGCCTTAGTTTCGAGAACTCGTTTTTTGAAACGGGAACTCGATTCATAATCGGCATAGATGAAGTTGGTAGAGGATCAATTGCTGGACCTGTAGCGGTCGGTGTTGCCCTTCTGGATAACCAGCGAGATCTTCAGAATTGGCCTGTGAAACTCAAGGACAGCAAACTCATTTCTGAGAAGACACGTGAAGAAATCTATCCACTTGTTTGTTCATGGGTTAGCGGTTGGGCTGTTGGTATGGCCACCGTTGAGGAGATTGAATCCAAAGGAATAGTTGAAGCCCTAAGCCTTGCTGGCTTTAGAGCCCTTGAGCAATTGGTTAGAGATCCAGCTCTTAGGGAAGCTATCGCCAATGACGGAGTCATGATGATCCTTGATGGTTCACATAACTGGCTAGGAGATAAGGCTCTGGGGATGCCTGTAACCGTGAAGACTAAGGCCGACCGAGACTGTGTCTCTGTCGCTTCTGCCTCTGTGGTTGCCAAGGTCACTAGGGACAGGCTGATGCTTGAGGTTCATGAAGCCCACCCAAGCTACTGCCTAGATTCCAACAAGGGCTACGCCTCGGAGAGCCACATAGCTGCTCTTCGGGAACACGGACCATCCCCAGTTCATCGCCTGAGTTGGCTAACCAAGATTCTTGCGAGATAGACTTTTAGCCACATGGATGAGAACGAATTTGACGATTATGACCGCGAGGCAGAGCTAGCTCTGTTCCGTGAGTATAGAACTGTCGCTGACACTTTTAGATTTGTCATTGAAACAGAGCGAAGACTCTATCTAGCTAATGAGGTTGACTTCAAGCGCATTGACACAGCAACAGATTTCTATTTTGAACTTGTCATGACCGATGTTTGGGTCTGGGATATCTATAGAACTGATCGCTTTGTGAAGACTGTAAGAGTTCTAACATTCAAAGACGTAAACATCGAAGAACTAACCGGTAAGGCATTCGACCTGCCTAAGGAACTAACAGTAGGCGAGTAGCCCCTACTTCTCCACAGTTTCAAAAACAGATAACCCAAACTGCAGTAAGTCCTTCAAACTCACTTTGTGAATGAAGATAAATTACGAGCTGCTGCTAC
>JBEDLY010000105.1:0-5472 GCA_041171365.1 Actinomycetota bacterium
CCGAGCTGCATTTGCTGCTGGTCCTGAGGCCCTCATCAAGGGCCTTGTGAACATCAGAATGCATAGCGGACTAATCATGCCTGCTCCAGTTCAAAAGGCTGTCATAGCCGCCCTTGGCGATGAAGAGCATGTTGCAGTTGAACGTGAAATCTACCGAAAGAGAAGAGAAGTTCTACTAGCTGCAGTCAAGGCATATGGCTTTGAAATAGCTGAATCTCAGGCAGGGCTATACCTCTGGGCAACCCTAGGGGAGGACTGCTGGGTAACCGTAAAGAGGATGTCTGACATAGGCATCTTGGTCGTTCCTGGAGAGTTCTATGAAGCAGGTGGCAGCAAATACGTCAGATTCTCAATTACTGCTACCGACGAGAAGATATCTGAGGGTGCCGCTAGATTGACCAATGCTCTAGGGTTAACTCAATAGTCAAAAGAATCACAGGAGCAAGTTTTGTCAGCTGATAACAACTCGAAAGTCACCCTGAACTACCCGGGACTCGAAAGTCACCCTGAACTACCCGGGCGGGACAGCAGAATTTCCTATTGTTCAGGCCACCGACGGAGCTTCAGTAATCGACTTCTCTAAGCTAAATGCCAGCACCGGTTTGAACTCCTATGACATTGGTTTTGTAAACACCGCCAGCACTAGATCTGCTATTACTTACATCGATGGTGATGCAGGAGTTCTGAGATACCGCGGTTACCCAATTGAGCAACTTGCTGGATCAAAGAGCTTTATTGAAACTGCCTATCTTCTAATTTATGGTGAGCTTCCCAACGCTCAACAACTTGGTGAATGGGACGAGCGTCTAAGAAGACACACTCTGATTCACGAAGATCTCAAGAACATCTTCCACTCAATGCCGCAGTCTGCTCACCCAATGTCAGTTCTATCTGCCAGCGTGTCAGCTCTATCGACTTTCTACCAAGACTCTCTAAACCCACAAGATGATTACCAGGTTGAACTATCAACTGTTCGTCTACTTGCGAAGCTTCCAACTCTTGTTGCTTATTCACACAAGAATGCACTTGGCCAGGCTCTTCTATATCCAGATAACTCATTGAGTTATGTTGAGAACTTCCTGCGTATGAGCTTTGGCAACATGGCTGAGCCTTACATTCAGAACCCTGTTATCACTAAGGCTCTAGACACACTTCTAGTTCTACACGCAGATCACGAGCAGAACTGTTCAACATCAACTGTTCGTCTTGTTGGATCTTCACAGGCAAACCTTTTTGCTTCTGTGTCAGCTGGAGTATCAGCACTGTTTGGTCCACTACACGGTGGAGCTAATGAAGCAGTTCTTGAAATGCTTGCTCACATCAGAGACTCCGGTGAATCAGTTCAGAAATTCATTGAGAGAGTAAAGAACAAAGAAGATGGCATCAAGCTGATGGGCTTTGGTCACCGTGTTTATAAGAACATGGATCCAAGAGCAACCATCGTCAAGGCAACTGCGGATAAAGTTCTTGCAGATCTTGGTGTTAGCGATCCACTTCTTGATATCGCTAAGGAATTGGAAGCAGCTGCACTTGCAGATGAGTACTTCATCTCTAGAAAGCTCTATCCAAACGTTGACTTCTACACTGGTGTTATCTACAAGGCGATGGGATTCCCAACACGCATGTTCACAACACTGTTTGCAATGGGACGTCTGCCAGGTTGGATTGCTCACTGGCGTGAAATGAACCACGATGCATCAACCAAGATTGGCCGCCCTCAGCAGCTATATATTGGTGAGAGCGTTAGGACGCTGAACTAGCTTTAATAATCTTTGTTTGTTCTCTATAAACAGTAGGGAAGAGAATGAAGAACGCCGCAAAGGCAGCTATTCCAGAAACAACAAACACTTCCCTAACCCCGAAGAATTCGATAGCTAATCCTGCAATACCCATTGAGCCGATACTGGCAACAGAAACAACAGCTCCGAAGGCAGCAAACACTCTTCCCTGAAGTTCATGTGGGGTTTCCTTGATCATCATTCCAACACCGTAGCTGTTGATAGTTGCGTTAGCTGCACCAGCTATGAACCAGATAATCATTACCACCCAGTAGTTAGGTGCAATTCCTACAAAGGCACCTGAAACAGAAAGTATTCCCATTCCGGCAGCCAGAACCTTCAACTCAGTTGATTGAGAGACTTTGGTGCGACCAATCAAAATGTTTGACAACAGCAATCCAAGAGCGAATAGTGTGCCAACAACTCCATAGATGAATGAGTCACCACCCATAATTCTTGTAATCAAGAAAATGTCACCAACGTTGATAACGCTCACGCAGAATACTAAACCGAAGACCAAGATAACTAGAGATCTAAGCAGGGGGCTTTTCATTAGGAACTTGAAGCCTTCAGTCGTGTTTGACTTTTCGCCTTCAGCTAGTTCTTCAGGCTCATGATTGACCTTCATGATGAATGGAACGAAAGCCATAAGAACTGTGAAGGTTGCATCAATTACAAATGTCCAGAAGTAGCCTGTTGCTTTGACTAGGAAGCCAGCCAAGAAAGGACCGGCTAAGCCTGCTAATGAGAAGTAGCTCTGGATAGTTCCCATAGCTCGGCTGATGTCATCTTTTGTTGCAAGTAGGGGAGTCAGCTTAGCCCAGGTTGGACCTGAAATAGATGCACAGGTGTTTGCAATAAACAACAGTGCCAGAATCATCCAATGCTCAAGATCCTGGCTGAGAAGGAAGATGGATGATCCACCAATCACAGCAACAATCGGAATTACCTGTCTAGTGCTGAAACGATCAGCAATGGTTCCTGCCCAAGGGGAAAAGATAATCACTGGCAGAGTTCCGACGATGAGAAGTAGTGCAACCGCAGCAGGACCTGATGCTTGCTCTCGGAAAATGAGAGTGAAGATTGTTAGTCCGCTACCTAGAAGGCTAAATGCTCTAGCTAGAGCAATTCCTTGAATCTTCCCCCATTGGGTTTTAGTCGTTTCAAGCATTTTTACTTAGTCTCTAGCCAGTAGACAACAGTATCGCCGTAAGACTTTTCTTCCGTTACTTGCAATTCTTCAGGCAGCTCTGGAACAGGGGTCCTTGAAGACCTCTCCAAAATAATGACTGCATCTTCCTTTAGGTGAGCAAGTAGTGCTGTGAGGTTCTCATTGATGTCTGTATTTGAAACCTCATAAGGAGGGTCAATAAAGACCAGGTCAAACTTGCTTGAGAAGGTGGCTAGGTATGAAGAAACAGACTTGCCTTCTGCTCTGATGTCGCAATCCAACTCTTCTTTCTGGAGAGCAGCTTTGATCATCCTCTGGTTGGTGATGATGCCACCGAGAGCCTGCTTGTTGTTCTCAACAAGCAGGAGTGATCTTGCTCCACGGCTAGCCGCTTCAAAGCCTAAAGCTCCAGTTCCCGCATATAGATCTAAGACATCTGCTCCATCAATAAGGTCTAATGCCTCAAGGCGATTGAAGATACTCTCGCGAATACGGTCGGATGTGGGCCTCGTTACTTTTGCTGGAGAGGCTAGTGTTCTTGAGCCGGCGATACCGCGAGACGACGTGCAGAACGTTGAGGTGCTGGCGCTTGTATTCGTGAATCCGCTTGACCTGGACGTCGAACAGCACCTAAACATCAAGACTGCAGCCGATCTACTTCAGCACTACCCAAGAAGGTACTCGTCCAGAGGTGAGCTAACTCCTATCAAAGAGATACCTGTCGGCGAGACAGTGACCCTAGTTGCTGATGTGGTCGAGGTTTATGAAAGACGCATGAAGGGTAAATCAGGCGTCATCCTAGAAGTGAAGCTAACCGATGGTGAAGGCTTTGTAACTGCTACCTTCTTCAACCAAGCATGGAGAGCTCAGAAGCTAAGACCTGGAGTTAGAGGTCTGTGGGCAGGAAAGATTGGTAGCTACCAAAACAAACTTCAACTTGCTCATCCTGACTATGAACTATTTGGTGACGAGATTGAAGATGAAGTTGCCAAAGCCTGGGCTGAACTGCCAATTCCTATTTACCCTGCATCATCAACCTGCTCCACCTGGATGATTCAAAGAGCAATGAGAGTAGTTCTCGATGTTGTTCCAACAATCGAGGATGAAGTTCCAGAGGAACTTAGAAAGAAACATAATCTGCTAGAACTTCACGATGCAATTGTGAAGATCCACCAACCTGCCAACATGGGGGACTGGATGGCTGCTAGAGATACCTTGAGGTATCACGAAGCATTCATTCTCCAATCAACCTTGGTGAAGAGAAGACTAGAGAATCAACATCAGAAGAGCACAGGTCGTGTTGCTATTGAAAAAGGTTTCTTAGCAGAGTTTGATTCAAAGCTTCCATTCACTCTGACTAACGGGCAGATTGAGATTGGCAACCAAATATCAGAGGACTTATCTCAATCTCATCCAATGAATAGATTGCTCCAGGGTGAGGTTGGTTCAGGTAAGACTCTGGTGGCCGTTAGAGCCATGCTCACTGTTGCTGACAGTCAAGGTCAGTCTGCATTACTTGCTCCAACTGAAGTTCTAGCAGCTCAGCACTTCAAATCGATAGAAAGAACTCTTGGTCCTGTTCTTGCTAAAGAATTAGGACTTACTCTTCTAACCGGTCAGCTAAACACTGCAGATCGAAAAACTGCTTTGCTGAACATGGTTTCTGGCAGAGCCAAGATTGTTGTTGGAACACATGCTCTGTTTGCTAACAAAGTTGAGTTCTTTGATTTAGGTCTGATTGTTATTGATGAGCAGCATCGCTTTGGTGTTGATCAGAGAGAAGCCTTGAGGCTCAAAGGTAAATTGCCTCCTCATGTTCTAACCATGACTGCAACTCCAATACCAAGAACACTGGCTGTCACAGTGTTTGGTGATCTGGATGTCTCAATACTTACTGAGTTACCTCAAGGAAGACAGGCAATTACTTCACACGTCATCACCAGCGAACAGCCAGCACTTGTTGCAAGAGTGTGGCAAAGAGTTGCTGAGGAAGTTAGCAACGGCAGACAAGCCTTCGTGGTCTGTCCGCGTATTGATGAATCAGATGAGGGTGAAGAGCTGCTGGCTAGTGGCGGTGGAGTTCCAGAAGATGACGAGTTCTTAGAAGAAGGCAAGACTCCTAAACCTAAGAGACCATTAGCTGCTGCAATTAGCGTTGCCGAAGCGCTAAAGAAAAACCCAGCATTGCAAGGTCTCAAGATTTCTGTTCTTCATGGAAGACAATCTTCTGAAGAGAAGAATGAAATCATGACTGCCTTCTCTAATAAAGAGATTGATGTTCTAGTTTCAACGACCGTTATTGAAGTTGGTGTTGATGTTCCTAACGCCACCACCATGGTCATTCTCGATGCTGATCGATTCGGTGTTTCTCAACTTCACCAGCTAAGAGGACGTGTTGGCCGAGGTGGGCTACCAGGTCTTTGCTTGATGCTGACAAGTGCTGAACAAGATTCACTTGCATTAGAGAGAGTCAATGCAGTTGCTGCTACGACAGATGGTTTCAAACTGAGTGAGATTGACCTT
>JBEDLY010000106.1:0-3618 GCA_041171365.1 Actinomycetota bacterium
GGTCAATGGCATGAGTTCTCAATCAACTGGAAGCCAGGGCAAATCAGCTGGTTTGTGGACGATAAAGAGTACTTCTCGGCTACACCAGACAGTGTTAGCCCCAACCAATGGGTTTATGACCACCCTTTCTACATCCTGCTGAACCTCGCTGTTGGCGGGAATCTAGGTGGTCCACTGGATCCAGAGCTCCCAGAATCTAATAAATTGCTCGTTGATTACATCAGATTCTATGAATTTGAAGGCTTTGGTGAACTTTTTGAAATATAGCCTGACAAATCGCGGAGAGTTTGAGCATGTTCCCGATTATGTGTATAAAGTGTGTATTGGATGCAAGTGCATGGGGCTTCAAAGAGCAGGTAACAAACACTAAATGGTTCAAAAGCAGTCACCAGAAAACATTCAATCAGCTTGGAACTGGTTCGTATCTAAGTACGAAGCCAGAGGCTATAGATCGCTAAACCAGTTCGCAATTGCTACAGGTATGCAGAAATCAAGCTTGAGCAGATACTTCCACCTAGAGCGTGAGATACCGTCAGGAACAGTTGGAAGACTTTGCCAGGAACTAAAAGTATCTCCAGAAGAGCTTCTAAAGGCTGTTGGAGCTTTGGGTTGGCCGGCTAAGCCTAAGCGCAACCGCGGATAAGTAGGTAGGGTCTGACCAAAGACGTATTACATGCTCGAAAAGTTCGGGTTTCAAGTGGTTTTTACAGTTGTCGCTGAATTCGTCTACCCTTTGACCCATTTGAATCGTGATTCTAGGTCTATCAAGTGCAATCTCGGGCTGCACTCTAGGAGCCTTCTTTGGAAGGATCTCCACATGAACATCTCCCCAAGGCTCTAAAACAACCGATTGCTTAGCAATCTCTAGGTTTGGGTCTAAAGGCCAGGCTCCATCAAGGTGAGACCAAAGCTCGTCGATGAGTATTTCCTTGAAATTAGAGGTGATGGCGCTCTTTAGCGAACTAATTTTTGACCCCGCAGGAACAACTATCTTCAAAATCTTAGGCTCTGGCCAGGTTAGCTTCACAGCCCCGGCTTCAGGTAATTCAAAAGTCGTCACGGTTTCTCCGCGTGATAACAAGATCTCAGTGTTCATGCCAGCCTAAACTTTGAGGTGCAATATCCCCGATTGGAAACATCTCAAACATTGTATGGTCTGCCACCGACATTGAGGGGGATATAGACGTTGTTTTGGCTGTTTAGAGTCGTGCGAGAATGATTACATGACTAATACAACACATATCGCTACCCTAAACACCAACCACGGAGCCATAAAGATCAACCTCTTCGGCCTTGATGCCCCAGTAACAGTTGCCAACTTTGTTGGTCTAGCTGATGGCACAAAAGAGTGGGCAGACCCTCGCACAGGTGCAAAGCAAACAGATAAGCCGCTATACAACGGCGTTATCTTCCACCGCATCATCCCTAACTTCATGATCCAAGGTGGAGACCCAACTGGAACAGGTATGGGCGGCCCTGGCTATAACTTCAAAGATGAAATTAGCGAGCACAACTTCAACGAACCATACAAGCTAGCTATGGCGAACGCAGGACCAGGAACCAACGGTTCGCAGTTCTTCATCACAGTTGCTGAGACTGGATGGCTATATGGAAAGCACACTGTATTCGGTGAAGTTGCAGACGATGCTTCTAAAGAGGTTGTCGACAAGATTGCAGCAGTTAAGACTGGTGCACAAGACAAGCCACTAGAACCAGTTGTAATCGAAAACATTTCTATCGAAGAAGTTTCTGCTTAGTGTCAGAAATCACAACTCGTTGTTACAGACACCCCGATCGCGAGACCGGGGTGTCTTGTCAACGTTGTGAAAGATTCATCTGCGTTGATTGTTCATCTCCAGGAGCAATTGGTTTTCTATGTCCTGAGGATGCCAAAGATCGCGTAAAGATTCAAAAGGCAACTTTTCAAAAATCACTTCTTAGTGCTGCACCAGTAACAGTCATTCTTATTGCTCTGAACGTTTTGGTTTATGCAGCACAACAAATATTTCCGGGACTCATTTATTCCCTCTGGTATGCAAACGTAGGAAGCATCACCGAAGACGGTAGCTTGCTTCGAGTATTCACTTCAAGCTTTGCTCACTCAAATACTCAGATCACACACATCCTGTTCAACATGTATTCCCTGTTTGTTCTAGGAACCCTGCTTGAACCAATGATTGGCAAGCTTCGCTTCGCAGTTCTCTATGCGTTCTCTGTCTTTGGTGGAGGACTAGGTTTCCTAATTCTTTCCACTCAGTTCGGAAGCGTCGTTGGAGCTAGCGGAGCTGTATTTGGTTTGATGGGTGCCTACTTAGTTTTCTTAGTAGTAATGAAACTCAATGCAGGACAGATGTATATCATCATCGGCATTAACTTATTTCTTGGATTCCTACCAGGCATTGCTTGGGAGGCTCACGTCGGAGGACTAATTGTTGGAGCAGCAGTTGGTTATGTTTTAGTTTCAACAAGAAACCGAGTAAAGCAAAACCTTCAAACAATTGCACTTATTGGAATAGGAATAGCTTTGGTTGCAATATGGCTAATCGCCAATGCACCAATAAACAGTTTGTACTGATTACTTCCAGCGGGTTAGTAAACCGAAACCAACCATCATTAGACCGAAGCCCACGATGATGTTTCCTGCACCTAGGTTGATAGGAGTTCCTGAACCTAGAGGGTAAACGGTCTGGCTGATGTAGTAAACCATGATCCAAACAAGACCCACGATTAGGAAAGTAAGTGTCACAGGTAGGAACCACGCTGGGTTGCCATCCTTGTTCTTAATTACCTTGACAGAATCGGGCGCTGCTGGCTTAGCTGGGCGCTTGAGTAGCTTGCGGGTTTTCTTTTCGTTTTCAGACATTCCCCAATTCTATTACCAGGCGGGCCAGACCAAGTTAGTCTTGAATCCTTATGGTTAAGATTTTGGTTCTAGATAACTACGATTCGTTCGTCTATACGCTCAATGGCTACTTACAGCAACTAGGTGCGCAGACTGAGGTTCTTCGTAACGATATCGTCTCAGAGGTAGAGCTACCTGCTCTTTTGGCTAACTACGATGCAGTATTGATCTCCCCAGGGCCTGGAACCCCAGCAGATGCTGGATTAAGTGTGCCAACCGTAAAGTTAGCCTTAAGCTCCGGTCAACCCATCTTTGGAGTTTGCCTAGGCCACCAGGCAATAGCTGAGGCTATGGGGGCTACAGTTACAAGCGCTGAAGAACTGATGCATGGAAAAACCAGTAAGGTATTCCACGACAACAGCCTGGTTTATAAAGATGTCCCAGAACCGTTTACTGCCACTAGATATCACTCATTGGCAGTTGTTGCCAACACTGTTCCTGAAGATTTAGTTGTTACAAGTAAGACTGCTGGGGGAGTAATTATGGGACTTCAGCACAAAACACTTCCTATTTATGGAGTGCAATTCCACCCAGAGTCAGTTCTAACTGAAGGTGGATATCAAATGCTTGGCAACTGGTTGGAATCTCTAGGACTAAAAGGTGCTGCTGAGAAAGCAAAAACACTTAGCCCTTTGCTAAACCTCTAATTAACGATGCACTCAAGTGTTAGGACAATAGTTCCTAACTGAGGCTGAATACCAGCTGGCACTGATTGA
>JBEDLY010000107.1:0-3058 GCA_041171365.1 Actinomycetota bacterium
AACTACATTCAAAGCAGCTGTTGCCCTAGCACTTACTCGCATCAAGGAAGCCAACGTTGAAACTCGTTGGTCAAATGCCGCACTACAGGGTGGACCAAGCGAGCCACTACCAACAGACCCAACCTGGGCTGGTGGAACTCTATACACAGACATCAGAACTGAAATCACTAATGACCCTGTAGATAAGGTCTGGCCAAGAGTTGAGTCCATTGGTGGAGATAACGGTTATTCAACTGCAACCTGGGCCTGGGAACTTAGAGGGCTTCAAGATCGTCTAGTTGGTGGAGTTGGGCTCAGAAGAGGCAGAAGAGACCCTTATTTCCTCATTGAGGGTGAATCTCTAGACTTCTGGCGCGTAGAAGCTTTGGACAGACCAAGACTTCTGCGACTAAGAGCTGAGATGAAGATGCCTGGACTTGCCTGGTTGGAGTGGAACGTTGAACCAACACCTGAGGGTGGAACCAAGGTTGTTCAGAGAGCAATCTTTGTACCTAAGGGTCTTTTAGGTCACATCTACTGGCTAACAGTGCTGCCTATGCACGGATTAGTGTTCCCTAGCATGGTTAAACATGTCGCTCACGGCACAAGAATCAAGCGCCGCAAATAGACTTGTCTAATGAAGAAAACAACTCTGGCAGTACTGGCACTGTTGTTTGTAACAATCGCTTGGGGAGCTTCCTTTGTTGTTATGAAGCCAGCGATGGTAAAGATCCCCGTCTTTGACTTTTTAGCAATCCGTTTCACTATCGCAGCAGTACTGATGATTGCTGTGAAACCGTCAGTTCTTAAAGCCTTTAGAGGACCAACACTTCTTTATGGAGTAATTCTTGGTGCTGTTCTTAGCTTTGGCTATGTCACGCAGACTATTGGTCTTACTCTCTCAACAGCTGCGATCACTAGCTTCATCACCGGACTTTATGTAATTCTTACCCCAATCATTGTTTGGATTCTTTTCAAGAGAAGACCAAATTCTGTAGTTGCTGTTGGAGCAATCCTGGCAACTGTTGGATTGGGATTCATCACGATCAAGGATGCGTCATTCGATTTCGGACAGATCTGGACCATGCTTTGTGCTCTTGGCTTTGCTCTACACATTGTTGGTTTAGGTAAGTGGTCACCCGGTAAAGATGTTTACGCTCTGACTGTTATCCAGTTGGTTACTGTTGCGGTGATCTGTTGGATCGGTGCACTGCCAGATGGCTATCAAGCACCTATCGACTTTGAAGTTTGGTTCGCTGTTCTATTTACTGCAGTATTTGCAACCGCTATCGCTTTCTTTATCCAGACCTGGGCTCAGTCCATCATGGATGCATCGCGTGTAGCGATCATCTTGACTATGGAGGTCGTCTTTGCAGCTCTAACCTCTGTTGCCGTTGGGCAAGAAGTTCTTTCTCTTCAAGTCATATTCGGTGGATCTCTGATGTTGGCAGCCATGTTGCTAATTGAATGGCCTCGCAAGGACATGAAGCCAGATGAAGTCATCTACGAACCGATGGCTCACTAGGCAAAAATGATTCTTGCTATCGACGCCGGAACCACTGGAGTGACAGCATTAGCCATCAACCAAGACGGATCAAGAGCAGCTCACGGCTACCAAGAGTTTCCTCAACATTTTCCTCAACCTGGCTGGGTTGAGCACGACCTTGAAGAAATATGGCATGCAACGAAATCTTCTGTTCAGCAGGTTCTAGATACCTTAGGACCTGTCACTTTCCAAGGTCTAGGTATAACTAACCAAAGAGAAACAATAGGACTCTGGGATAAGAAAACCTTGGTCTCTCCTACTCCAGCAATTGTTTGGCAGGACAGAAGAACTACACAGATTCTGGATGATTTGAAGAGCCATCCAAGCATCAATAATGTTCAGCAACTAACAGGCTTACCCCTGGACCCCTACTTCAGCGCTTCTAAGCTTCGCTGGATTGCTCTGAATAAGCCTGAGATCTGGAAAGAAGTAACTGAAGGCAACCTCATTGTTGGCACCATAGATACTTATTTGATTTCAAGACTTACTAACGGGAAATCTCACATCACTGATGCGACAAATGCCTCCAGAACCCAGCTCTATGACATCCACCAAGGCCAATGGTCTGAAGAACTTCTTGAACTATTTGAGGTTCCTATTGAAGCACTTCCTCAGGTAGTTGATTCAAGTGGACTACTTGCTGAGACAGATCCAGAAGCATTCTTTGGTCTAACGATTCCTATTTCTGGAATCGCAGGAGATCAGCAGGCTGCTCTATTTGGTCAAACACAGTTTGATGTTGGTGGAGCTAAATGCACCTATGGAACTGGTGCATTTATTCTTCAGAACATAGGAAATGATTCTCAAGTATTAGACAACGGGCTGATTACTACAGTTGCTTGGCAATTGAGTGGAATAAGCACCTATGCAAGTGAAGGTTCTGTATTTGTTGCAGGAGCTGCAGTTCAATGGCTTAGAGATGGGCTCAAGATAATTGAGAAAGCTGAAGACAGTGAAACCCTAGCTAGATCAGTTGACGACAACGGTGGTGTTGTATTCGTCCCAGCACTAACTGGACTGGGAGCTCCTTATTGGAACCCTGAGGCGACTGGAACAATCTTTGGGATAACTAGAGGAACCACTGACGCTCATATCTCTCGGGCAACTCTTGAAGCTATAGCTTTCCAAGTGAAAGACATCTTTGATGCCATGAGTAAAACAGGCATCAAACTCTCAAAGCTCAGAGTAGATGGCGGAGCATCAGCCAACGCCCTTCTTATGCAGTTCCAGTCAGATCTTCTTGAAGTTCCTTTGGAAAGACCTATCCATTTAGACTCCACAGCATTAGGAGCTGCTTACCTAGCTGGTCTCGGTGTTGGCTTTTGGAGTTCCATGGAAGAACTAAAGAACCTCAACCCAATTGAAAAACACTTCGAACCAGGGCCTATCAGTCCTGAGCTCTTTGCCAACTGGAAAAGAGCTGTCTCTGCAACAATTTCCTTTGCTCAAAACTAATCGAAAGAAACTCTCATGGCCAAAGGAATAACAACCTATATCTCTTCCAACCTAGAGAACTTGAAAGAGGGCTCTCCG
>JBEDLY010000108.1:0-2945 GCA_041171365.1 Actinomycetota bacterium
CTCAGGATAAGTAGTCCAGAAAGGTGTTGGCACGATAACTTCATCACCTGGATCTAGAAGTGTTGCGAATGCCTGATAAACAGCCTGCTTACCACCGTTCGTAACAACTACCTGAGCAGCAGTTACTTCAGTTCCTGAATCAATCTTTGTTTTGTGAGCAATTGCTTCACGAAGTTCTGGCAGACCCACTGCTGGTGTGTAGCGGTGGTTCTTCGGATCTCTAGCAGCAAGAACAGCTGCTTCCACAATGTGTTGAGGAGTTGGAAAATCTGGCTCTCCAGCAGCGTATGAAATAACTGGCTTGCCAGCAGCCTGCAACGCCTTAGCTTTGCCGTCAACTTTCAATGTGGCTGACTCGGCAATAGAGCCAATTCGATGAGAGATTCTTGGAAATTCGTTCATTTAGACAGTTTAGTCTTGCCCAGGTTTAGACAGGAGTAGCCTGAAGATATAGGAGCTCAAATGAAAAAATCATTCCTCACCGCCGCAACACTTCTCTTTTCACTTCCATTCACGATGTCAGCGAGTGCGGAAGAGCTTGTTTCTCCTCTGGCTTCACAAACCGAAGTGACGGTCAAGAATCTAGCTGGCTCGATAGTCAACCCAAAGGTGTTCCCTCTAGCCAACGGTTCTTCTCTTGTGACTTGGCAAGAACAAACTAGCGATGGCTATCTACTAAAAACTCGCACTGTCTCTCCAAGCAACAGACTCGGTGTTATTCACACCATCAACGTAGGTATTGCAACATTTCTGAATGGAAGTTCGGGGGTTGAAGACACCATTGCAATAAATCGAAGTGGAAAACTCTTTGCAGTCTGGGCAACTCCAGGTATTAGATACAGTGTTCCATCTCAAACGGTGTGGGGAAGAACATCTCTGGATGGAAGTAACTGGTCTAAACCTTTTGTTGTAATTCCAGGACTGTCGGTTTCTGGAAATCCAGACTCTTGCGAAAATGAACCTACTGAAACTGCGCGATGCGGATTTCTTCGACTTCAAGCAGCAATAGATGACAAGAGTCGTCTTGCTGTGTTGGTTTCAGACAACATTCAAACAACTGGAATTAGATACCGCATGAAGTCTTCAAGCTTTATAGGTAAGTGGGGAAACTTTAAGACACTCACCTCAGTTAGTGATTTGCGACAAAGTGAAATTCTTGGATTGACTTCAGGATTCATGGTTGGTGCAACCGTTTATAACTCAAGCTCTACCAACTCGATAAAGACCAGTTACTACGATCCGAAAGCAGAATCGTGGACTAACACATCCACTCCTATTTCTATATCTGCCAATACTGTTATCTCTTCACAGTGGGTCCAACGTGGCACAAAGGATCTAACGCTAGCTATGGCCTCGTCTGATTCAGGCGGAATATCGATTAGAAACTTCAACGTTGACACAAAGAGCTGGACATCCCCTCTAACCAACATTCAGGTTGGGGAACCTAACCATGTATTCCAGGACATAAGAGCTGCCAAAGCAGGTTCTTCGCTTATTGTGATGACCAACGTCTATGACCAAGGCGACGGCTCAACTGAAGTTAGAGTGTCTAACGTGGTTGGCCTTTCAGAAACGACAAGTGTGGTTGGAACAAGTGACGATCAAATTGATCTACTGACCGTAGGTTCTTCTCTAAGTGGGACACCGCTGGTGGCTTTCAATCACATCATGGAAGGTGCGAAGTTCGGAGGGATAACCATCTCTACCTTGCCAACCTTCCTTCCGAATACAGCTACTCACTCTTACCTGTCGAATCTTCGAATCACTAAGTCGGACAGAGTTATAGGCGTTGGATTGAGATTCGGCGTGGGAACTACGGCTGTTACTTTCACCCAGGGGTATCTTAGATAAATGCAAACCGTTCTGACCGGCTTATTGACAGGCCTTTCTTTGATTGTCGCTATTGGTGCTCAAAACGCTTTTATTCTTAGACAAGGTCTTCTGAAGAAGCACGTATTACCAATTGTTCTAATCTGTGCATTTTTAGATGCAACCTTAATCATTCTTGGCGTGCTTGGCTTAGGTTCACTTATATCTCTTGTGCCTGGAGCTATTGAAGTAATCAGATGGGTAGGCGTTGCCTTCCTTGTTTGGTATGGATCAACTGCTCTAAGAAGGTTCATGAAGAATGAGTCTTTGAAAGCAGCCGAAGCAGGATCAGGCACACTCAAGCAAACAATTCTTACCGTTCTAGCCTTAACTCTTCTAAACCCTCATGTCTATATCGACACCGTCATCTTTATTGGTGGTATTGCCAATCAGTTCCAGGAAGACAAATGGCTGTTTGTTATTGGAGCAGTAACAGCAAGCTTCATCTGGTTCTTTGCTCTTGGCTTCGGTGCTTCAAAAGCATCAGTTCTTGTGAGTAAGCCAGTGTTCTGGAAAATACTAGATGTGTTTATTGCTGCGGTTATGTACAGTTTGGCAATAACTCTTACTGTTGCAGACTTAGGTTAGAAACCAACCAGGTTTGGTTCTGGAATCAAATTGATTCCGAACTTATTTGATACCTGAGTTTGGATAAACCTCGCAAGCTCAACAACTTCTTCTGCTGTTGCATTACCTCTATTAGAAATGGCAAGAGCATGCTTTGACGAGATGGCCGCTTTAGAACCAGGCAAACCAAATCCTTTATGAACACCCGACTGTTCAATCAACCACGCAGCACTCAACTTCACAGTCAAACCATCATCTGCTTCAGTTGGCCACTGCGGTGCATCCGTTGGCAATGTCTTAGCAAAGCTCTCTGAAACTATTGGGTTGGTAAAAAATGATCCGCAGGACCAGGTGTCATGGTCTGCTTCATTTAGGACCATTCCCTTAGCTGCTCTCAGCCCAATTACTTCTTCAACTCTTGCTTCTAGTAGTTCATTGTGTGCTGCTGGAAGATCTGTAAAGAATTGGAATTCAACCCAGGTAACTATTCCTTGCTTACCTCTTTTGAA
>JBEDLY010000109.1:0-3955 GCA_041171365.1 Actinomycetota bacterium
CTACTATGACTTTGATGTTGACAGTCCATTTACTCCTGAGGATCTAAAAGCCTTAGAGAAGGAAATGGAAAGAATCATCAGAAGTGGTCAGAGATTCGTAAGAAGAGTCACTACCGATGATGATGCTCGCGTTGAACTCAGCAATGAGCCATACAAACTTGAACTGATTGGTTTGAAGTCAGGCAATTCTGATGTTGGTGAAGCTTCTGTTGAAGTTGGTTCAGGTGAGCTAACTATTTATGACAACTTTGATGCAAAAGAAGGCGTCGTTGTATGGAAAGACCTTTGTAGAGGTCCACACCTTCCAAACACAAGAATGATTGGTAATGGTTTTGCTCTAACTAGAGTTGCTGCTGCATATTGGCGCGGTAACGAAGCAAACAAACAACTTCAAAGAATTTATGGAACAGCCTGGCCTACCAAGGATGAACTCAAGGCCCACCAACTTCAACTAGAAGAAGCAGCGAAGAGAGACCACAGACGTCTTGGTGCAGAACTTGATCTGTTCTCATTCCCAGAAGAAATCGGTTCTGGTCTAGCAGTGTTCCATCCACGCGGTGGAATCATTCGCAAGGTCATGGAAGATTACTCTCGCAAGCGTCACGAGGAGAGTGGCTATGAGTTTGTTTATAGCCCTCACGTAACCAAGGCAAACCTCTTCGAAACATCCGGTCACCTTGAGTGGTATGCCGAAGGAATGTTCCCTCCACTAAAGCTGGATGAAGAACTCGATGACGAAGGAAACGTAAAGCGTCAGGCACAGGATTACTACCTGAAGCCAATGAACTGTCCTTTCCACTGCTTGATCTACAAATCCCAAGCGCGTTCATATAGAGATCTTCCGCTTCGCATGTTCGAGTTTGGAACTGTCTACAGATACGAGAAGTCTGGTGTTCTTCACGGAATTACTAGAGCTAGAGGATTCACTCAAGACGATGCTCACTTGTATGTAGCAAGAGAGAGTATCGAAGTTGAACTTACAAATGTTTTGAACTTCGTTCTTGAACTACTTCGTGATTATGGTCTGACAGATTTCTATCTAGAACTTTCAACCAAGGAAGAAGGAAATCCAAAGTTCGTTGGAGACAACGACATATGGGTCGAAGCTACTGAAACTCTTGAAAGAGTTGCTACCAACTCAGGTTTGCAGTTAGTTCCAGATCCAGGTGGCGCTGCTTTCTATGGTCCAAAGATTTCTGTTCAAGCTAAAGACGCTATTGGTCGTACCTGGCAGATGTCTACAATCCAGTTGGA
The DNA here is from genome assembly GCA_041171365.1 of Actinomycetota bacterium. GTDB lineage: Bacteria > Actinomycetota > Actinomycetes > Actinomycetales > Microbacteriaceae > Rhodoluna. Next base: position 1,255 of record JBEDLY010000109.1, read on the forward strand.
CTTCAACTTGCCTGAGAGATTTGATCTTGAATACACCGCTCCTGATGGAACTAAGAAGCGTCCTGTAATGATTCACAGAGCTTTGTTTGGTTCTATTGAGAGATTCTTCGGAGTTCTTACCGAGCACTACGCTGGACACTTCCCACCATGGTTGGCTCCTGTTCAGGTTGTTGGTGTTCCAGTTGCCGATGAGTTCAGCCCTTACCTGCACGGTATTGCTGCAGAGCTTAGAGCAGCGGGTGTTCGCATTCAGATTGATGACAGCGACGAGCGCATGCAGAAGAAGATTCGCAATCACACTCTGGCTAAGGTGCCTTACATGCTTATTGCGGGTGCTGATGACCAGTCTCAAGGTGCGGTTTCATTCAGATTCAGAGATGGTTCACAAATCAACGGAATTCCAAGAGAAGAAGCTATTGCTCGTATCTTGAAAGACATCGCAGAAAAAGTGCAGGTCTAGTGAACGAGGACTTTACTGGAGCTGAGGATGCAGCTGCTATTCAAGGAGTGTCGGATCCTTTCCAAAGGCTGTGGACTCCACACCGCCTGGTCTACATACAGTCCGGCACTCAACCGCACGATGATGACTGCCCATTCTGTATTGCTCCTTCTTTGAGTGATGAGCAGGCTCTTATTGTCCATAGGGGAGTCAGCTGCTTTGTGCTGCTGAACCTTTATCCATACAACTCAGGACATCTTCTAGTGGTCCCTTACCGCCACATTCCTAACTACACAGACGCAAGTCCCGAAGAGATTCTTGAGTACGGTGAACTGACACAGAAAGCCATGCGAGTTCTCAAGGCTGTTGGTGGAGCCCATGGGTTCAACATTGGTATGAACCAAGGAGAGGTAGCAGGGGCGGGTATTGCCTCTCATTTGCACCAACATGTCGTGCCTAGATGGCGTAACGACTCCAATTTCTTCCCGATTATCGCCCAAACCAAGGCACTGCCTAAGCTTCTTGGCGATGTTCGCATTGAAATCGCTAACGCCTGGCTCAACAATTCCTAACATTGCTTGAGGCGCTGTTCAGGGCATTTAGAATAGTGGCATGACTGATAAAGCAAATGACTCTAAATCAACACCACTTGTAAAGCGCGGCCTAGCAGAAATGCTAAAGGGCGGCGTAATCATGGACGTGGTTACCGCTGATCAAGCAAAGATTGCTGAAGATGCAGGTGCTGTAGCGGTAATGGCTCTTGAGCGAGTTCCTGCTGACATCAGAGCACAAGGTGGAGTAGCTCGTATGAGTGATCCAGACCTAATCGATCAGATCATTTCAAGTGTTTCTATTCCTGTCATGGCTAAAGCCAGAATCGGACACTTTGTTGAAGCTCAGATTTTGCAGTCTCTGAAGGTTGACTACATTGACGAATCTGAAGTTCTTTCTCCAGCTGACTACGTTCACCACATTGATAAGTTGAAGTTTGATGTCCCATTTGTTTGTGGTGCAACAAACCTAGGCGAAGCACTTCGTCGCGTAACCGAAGGTGCAGCAATGCTTCGTTCAAAGGGTGAAGCAGGTACTGGAGACGTAAGCGAAGCAATGAAGCACATCAGAACCATTCTTGGTGAAGTTCGTGCTCTTTCAGCTAAGTCTGAAGACGAACTTTACGTGGCTGCTAAAGAACTTCAATAAAGAACTTCAAGCACCTCTAGAACTAGTTAGAGAAGTTGCTCGCACTGGAAAGCTTCCAGTTGTTCTTTTCACTGCTGGTGGTATTGCAACTCCTGCTGATGCTGCACTAATGATGCAGATGGGTGCTGACGGTGTATTCGTTGGTTCCGGAATCTTTAAGTCTGGAAACCCAGCAGAAAGAGCTGCTGCGATTGTTAAGGCAACCACAAGTTTTGACGACCCAGACGTTCTTGCGAACGTTAGCCGCGGACTAGGTGAAGCAATGGTCGGTATCAACGTTGCTGATCTTCCTGCTCCGCACCGGTTAGCTGACAGAGGCTGGTAGTTCTTGGGTCCAATAGGAGTTCTTGCCCTTCAGGGAGACTTCCGAGAGCATCTTCAAACATTTGAAGAGCTTGGCGTTCCAACAACTCGTGTAAGAAAACCAACGGATCTAATCGGAATTTCTGGATTAGTTATTCCAGGTGGTGAGAGCACAGTCATCGACAAGTTGAGTTCCATCTATGAACTCAGAGAACCAATAATCACCCTCATTCAAAAGGGTCTTCCAGCATTTGGAACCTGTGCTGGATTGATTCTCTTGTCCGATCGAATCGTTGATGGCATCGAAGGTCAAAAGACTTTCGGTGGTTTAGATGTAGCTGTACAAAGAAATGCATTTGGATCTCAACTTGACTCTTTTGAAGCTGATTTGAACTTCGCTGGTATTGATCGTCCGGTTCATGCGGCTTTCATCAGGGCACCAATAGTTCTAGATGCGGGTCCAAGCGTTGAGAAACTAGCAACTCTGGAAGATGGCAGGGTAGTGGCAGTAAGGCAGGGGAACCTCCTAGGTATCAGCTTCCACCCTGAAGTGACTGGGGAATATGCCGTTCATGAATACTTTGTTGAGATGTGTAAAACTGCGGATTTTCAATCTGCTAACTAAACTTGTCTAGAAATAAACACAAGGAGCATCATGTCGGGCCATTCCAAATGGGCAACCACCAAGCACAAGAAAGCGATCATCGACGGTCGCAGAGCGAAACTATTCGCCAAGCTAATCAAGAACATTGAAGTAGC
>JBEDLY010000110.1:0-2839 GCA_041171365.1 Actinomycetota bacterium
CTTGTAAAAGCACCAAAGTCGGGCCAAATTTTTTGCCCGATTAACTTATCGAAAGGCAATAAAAATGGGAGAAATTGGAGTACTTTCCTTCTCACTAACTGGCTATGAATTTAGCGCAGTGTACAACGTGCTTTCACTTGGTATCGCAAGCATGCTATTCACCTCGATCTTCCTGTTCATCGCAAGAGATCGCGTACTACCTAAGTACCGCATGGCAGTTATGGTTTCAGCAACAGTAACTTCAATTGCTGCTTACCACTACTTCCGTATGTTCGATTCCTTCAACCACGGTTACGGAATCAACGACGCCAGCGGCGCAGCAGCAGCAGCAGGTAAGAACATGTTGGACTTCGGTGCAGCTAACTACAACGTTGGCTACCGTTACATCGACTGGTTCCTAACTGTTCCACTACTACTAGTAGAGCTAGTTGCAGTTCTTGGTCTTGCAAAGGCTGTTCAGTCTTCACTTCTAAAGCGTCTAGTTCCTGCAGCTGCAGCAATGATCGCTCTAGGTTACCCAGGTGACGCAAAGATCAACATCATGGACCTACACCCAAGCGTTTGGGGTCTTCTATCAACAATCCCATTCCTATACATCATGTATGTACTATGGATCGAATTGAAGAAGAGCCTAGAGTCTCAGTCAGCTAAGGTACGCAGTCTGTTCCAGACACTACGCGTTCTTCTTCTAGCTACCTGGGGTGTCTACCCAATCACATTCATCCTTGCGATGAACAGCACTGGTGCTCCAACAGCATCAGAGGTTGTAGCTCGCGAAATCGGATACAGCATTGCTGACATCCTTGCTAAGTGTCTATTCGGTCTATTGATCTTCGCAATCGCGAGAATCAAGTCTGCTGAAGAGAGCAAAGAGCACGCAGCAGCAGAAGGTCACTAGTTATAACTAGTTCCTAAAACTTTAGGAGCCACCCGAAAGGGTGGCTCCTTTTGTTTTAACTTAGTTTTGACTAGTTGGCTAGAAGATCCTCGACACTTGGGAACTCTACGTTGACTCCAACCAAAGCACAGCGAACTCCGATTTGAGTTGCTGCAGTAGTTAGATCTCCAGCACCAATAGGGTCCGCCTTCAAAGCCTCAGTGGCTTTGTTTAGCAGTTCCTGAAAGTCTTCTGGTGCTGAGGAAGTCACATCAGTTTCGATTCTCGAAGCCAAAGCTTGGACATCGAACCCGCCTGTTGTAAGAGCCTCAAGTTTGTCAGTAAACACAGCGCTCAGTGCTTCACATGGAGCCTCATCGGCCACAGAAGGTAGCGAGAAAGAGCAACCGGAAAGTACCAGAGTTGATGCTAAGCCCACAGCCAGTAGTCCGAATCTCGTCATAATGTGCTTGCCCTCCGACTAGTAGGTAAGAGTTATTTCAGTGCCCATAGCCTGTTTGACCATAGGAATAACCTCTGTGGCATAGAGCTTGATTGACTTGAGCATCTGAGACTGAGGCATAGCTCCAGTTGAGTATTTGAGGTCAAAGCGGTTAGCTCCAGTTGACTTCAGAGCGTGAATGATCTTGTTCGCAACTGTTTCAGGGGAACCTACATATAGTGAACCGTTCTGAACTTCATTGTCGAAGTGATCGTAGGTCATTGGTCCCCAACCTCTTTCCTGACCGATACGTCCAAAGGATGCGTTGTATTGAGGCCACATCTCTTTAGCTGCCTGTTGATCTGAATCAGAGATGTGACCAGGTGAGTGAATGCCGATAGATAGCTGAGGCTGGTTGAATCTCATAAGGGATTCTCTGTAGAGTCCAGCAAAGGGAGCAAATCTTTCTGGATCTCCACCGATGATGGCCAAAGCTAAAGTCGCTCCGTGCTTTGCTGCTCTGATGACGCTGTGTGGTGATCCACCAACACCAACACGTAGAGGGATTGCTCCTCTTTCAGTCTTTGGATAAACCTCTTGGTTATTTAGAGAAGCTCTTGTCTCCCCTGACCAAGTCACTGCTTTTTCTTTTAGCAGTTCAACTAGTAGATCTAGTCTTTCTTCAAATAGCTGTTCGTAGTCTGATAAAGCAAAACCGAATAGTGGGAAGCTCTCTGTGAAAGAACCTCTACCTGCTGTGATTTCTGCTCGTCCGTTTGAAAGCGCATCGATAGTTGCAAAGCGTTGATAGACACGAACTGGATCTTCGCTAGAAAGTACTGTCACTCCTGAACCAAGTTTGATTCTCTCAGTCACAGTTGCAATACCAGCAAGAACTGTGTCAGGGGCTGAGACTGCAAAGTCATTGCGGTGATGTTCACCTACGTTGAAGTGGTCGATACCTAATTCATCAGCCAAGATGGCTTGATCAACGATGTCCCTAATTGATTGAGCTGGTGTGATTGGGTTTCCATTGTCGTCAGAGCCAACATCACCAAAAGTATCTAAGCCAAATTCAATAGGGAGTTTTTCATTCATAACTCAACTCTAGACAAACACCTTAGGAAATGAAAACGGCGTTAAATCTGCGTCCTGAGCTCGGGGAAGAGAAGAGCGTCCAACCATGGGAATACCCAGAAATAAATCGCTGCCAATGCGAAAGACAAGATCAACATGGACTGAAGTAGTTTCAAGAATAGGTTTCCAGGTAACTTACGCCATAGCCAGTAATACATTATTTACTCCCTAACGCAACTTTTAGATCAGCCGGCATACCGAGAGATGTGCTGTAAGTCCGCTCAATCTCAAACCACGAGATTATTCTTTCGGTGTTCACAAATATTGGCGTACAGCTGGTCATAGTTAGATAGCGTCTACCCTCGGTAGCTCCGTCAAGTTTTTCAGGTACTTCTGCAATAACGCCTACTTCCGTCGGCAGAACAATTTCAGTCTCTAAGAAT
>JBEDLY010000111.1:0-3235 GCA_041171365.1 Actinomycetota bacterium
TATTGAAGATCGAACCGAGGCCAAGCGACTTGATGAAACAAGAAGAGACTTTGTTGAAAACATTTCTCACGAGCTAAAGACTCCAATCAGTGCAATCTCACTTCTATCTGAAGCTCTTCAGGTTGCTCTGGATGACCCTGAACAGGTTCAAAAGTTTGCAAAGAACCTGCAGCGCGAATCAAAGAGATTAGGCGCACTGGTAACAAAGATTATTCAGCTTTCAAGAATTCAAGCTGGTGATCTAAAAGGTGAAATTGCTGTCTTTGATCTAGGTCACGTTATTGATGAAGCGGTAGAACTAAACCAGTTCCTTGCTGATTCAAAGGGAGTTCGCATTACTGCTGATACTCCAAGCGGAATCATGATCGATGGTGATTCAGAACTGATCTCAATGGCTCTAAAGAACCTGATTGAAAATGCTGTTCTTTATAGTGAAAACAACAGCAACGTTGGAGTTGGGCTTTCAGTTGCTGATGACTTTGCTGAAGTTGCTGTTATTGATAAAGGTATTGGAATTCCGGTTGACCAGCAGGAGCGTATCTTCGAACGCTTCTATCGAGTTGACCCATCTCGTTCTAGAGACACAGGTGGAACCGGTCTTGGTCTATCTATCGTCAAGCACGCTGCCAACAACCACGGAGGTGAGATCACTCTATTCAAACTTCCGATCCATCAGGATGATCAACAGAAGGACACAAAATGACCAAAATTCTAGTTGTTGAAGACGAAGCAGGTATGAGAGACCCACTGGTCTATCTGTTGAGAAGTGAAGGCTATGAAGTAATTGAAGCTGAAGACGGAGAGAGTGCTGTTGATGTCTTCACTAAAGAAGGAGCAGATCTAGTTCTTCTTGATCTAATGATTCCAAAGCTCAACGGTAAAGATGTTTGCAAGGCTCTGAGAGCAGACTCAGATGTTCCAATCATTATGTTGACTGCTAAAGACACTGAAATCGATAAGGTCATTGGCTTCGAGATTGGTGCAGATGACTATGTCACAAAGCCTTATTCCAAAAACGAACTACTTGCCAGAATGAAAGCTGTTCTAAGAAGAAGTGGTGGTCCAAGAGAAGCTGAGAACGGCATCCTGGAAGCAGGACCTATTCGTATGGACATTGAAAGACACACAGTGTTCTTCAAAGATGAGAAGGTCAACATGCCTCTCAAGGAATTTGAATTACTTGAATTGCTGTTGGAAAACAGAAATCGAGTACTGACTAGAGGTCAGATTATCGATAGAGTCTGGGGCTCAAACTACTTTGGTGACACCAAGACCCTAGATGTCCACATCAAGCGCTTGAGATCAAAGATTGAAGACGACCCGTCAAGACCTGTGCACTTACTAACTGTGCGCGGCTTGGGTTATAAATACGAAGTTTAGTTCTTACCTAGTTTTGAAACTAGGTCAGCGTACTCAACCAAGGTTGCATCCATAACAGGTACATTGAGGCTTGCCTGGTCAGTGTCTGTGTAAACCAAAACGTTTCTAGAATCTCCTGGCTTACCACCAAGGTCTAGGTCTAGGAAGTCAGTGTCCTGGTAGCCAAAGTTCAATACTTCGTATGCTCCAACAGTGAACTCGCGGTAATCAGTCTTGCCAGCAGCGGTTGTGTACTTGATAGCAAAAGTGATCTCTGCACTACCTGAGTTAGCAAAAGCTCCTACAAAACCTGAGTTTCCTTCTTTGTCCTGTAAAGAGATCAGGTTTCTAGCCTTTAGCTTGCCGATATCGGCCTGAGCACCATCACTTGGTGCGTAGTAGTCGAGGGAAGACACTGGAGAGATGAAGTTACAGCCAGCTGTTCCTAAACTCAAGGCGATGGCGATACTTGATGCTAAAAGAGCTCTACGAACTAGCAATTTTCCTCCTGTTGAATGCATCTATATTCTACCTGCTGAAATATTCGAACCTGTGGTAAACTGGGGGTTTGCGAAGGGAAAGCTATCCATGGAATTCAAAAAGGGACTGACAGTTGTCTACCCGCACCACGGAGCCGCCACAATTCTAGAAGTTGCTAAGAAGGAATTCCGCGGTGAGAAGAAGCTATACCTAAAGCTCAAGGTAGAGGCTGGAAACCTGATTATTTGGGTACCTGCAGAGACTGCCGAATCAGAGGTAGGCGTTAGAGACGTTATTGATGCCAAGGGTGTCAAGAAGGTTGAAGCCAAGCTCAAAGAAGAATTCATTGAAGAGCCAACCAACTGGTCTAGAAGATTCAAGGCCAACCAGGAGAAGCTTGCTTCAGGTGATGTTATGAAGGTTTCTGAGATCGTTCGTGACCTATGGAGACGTCAGCAGGACCGTGGCCTATCAGCTGGTGAAAAGCGTATGTTGGCTAAGGCTATGCAGATCCTTGTTTCTGAGCTAGCTCTAGCTCTGAAGACTGATGACCCAGGTGCTGAAGCACACATCCTAAAGGTTTTGGCTAAGGGAGCTCGTTAGAGTTCAGCCACCCTCACGGCCCAACTAGGAGGCACCAGATGAGTGAATTAGCAGTCATCCTCGTTGCCGCTGGCGACGGAAGCAGATTACAGGCAGGCATTCCTAAAGCCCTAGTCAAAATATCTGAAAAGACTCTTTTAGAGCATGCTCTTGAGAACATCTTGCCAATCCAAGGATTAGTTCAAGTAGTGGTTGCATCCCATGAAGACCGAGTTGAAGAATTTGAAACTATTGCTCGAGAGTTTGCTGGAGATAGAGTCCATCTTTCTTTCACCCCAGGTGGTCTATCAAGACAAGGTTCAATTGCTAATGCCTTGAAAGAGGTCAGCGATAAAGCCAAGGTTGTTCTCATCCACGATGCTGCTAGATGCTTCACACCTACTTCAGTTTTTGAAAGAGTTGCTAAGGCTGTTGAAGAAACAGGTTCCGGTGTTATCCCAGTTCTTCCAGTTGTCGACACAATCAAAACAGTCAATCAAGATGTGATTCTTGAAACTGTTAATAGAGATGAACTTCGTATTGCTCAAACCCCTCAAGGTTTCCTTAGAGATCAGATTGTCAAGGGCTACGAGGCAGCTTCTGCAGATTTCACAGATGATGCAAGCCTTCTTCAGTCCCAAGGAGTTCTAATTACTTCTGTTCTAGGTGACGCCATGGCATTCAAGATAACTGTGCAGGCAGATCTTGAATATGCAGAGTTACTTCTTGGCAACAAGCCTGAGCAAAGAACAGGCATCGGAACTGATGTTCATAAGTTCTCTGATGATCAATCCAAGCCACTGTTTCTTGGAAC
>JBEDLY010000112.1:0-2655 GCA_041171365.1 Actinomycetota bacterium
TTACGCATGTCTTAAGGTTACCTGCCTGAAGCCTGCACCTTGTCTAAGGCCATAAGGTTTAGGTATGAGCAATGAACAACCAGATCCCCTATACCTTCCAGTAACTGAGACAGTGCCAGAAAATGCACTAGATCCAAAACCTACCTGGCGAGGCTGGATTCACACCGGTGTTCTACCGATTGTGATTGCTGGTGGAATTGTTCTTCTAGTTCTAGCCGATGGTGTAATTCCTAAAGTTGCAGTAGCAATCTTCTTTGCTTGTTCTTTCCTACTCTTTGGAAACTCAGCACTATATCACCGCTTCAACTGGAAGCCAAAGATGAGAGTTGCTCTAAAGAGAATTGACCACGCCAACATCTTCCTACTCATAGCCGGTAGCTATACGCCGATGGCAATGCTTGCCTTAGAAAGAGATAAGGGTGTTGTTCTATTACTAAGCGTTTGGATAGGTGCTCTTGTTGGAGTCTTCTTCAGAGTGTTCTGGATCAATGCACCTAGATGGTTATATGTTCCGCTTTATGTAGGCCTTGGTTGGGCAGCGATGTTCTACATCGTTGACTTCTTGAACTTCAACGTAGTTGCAATGATTCTGATTCTTGCTGGTGGTCTTTGCTACACAGCAGGTGCTGTCTTCTATGGTCTAAAAAGACCTAACCCATTCCCAGGTCACTTTGGTTTCCATGAAATATTTCATTCACTAACAGTGATTGCATTTATGTGTCACTGGGTGGCTGTGTTGCTAGTGAGCCTGAACCCACTTGTAGGTTCTCTAGGAAACTAGTTCTTCTTCTTAGTCTTAGCGGCTTGCTCTTCAGCTAGCTCTTTAGCAATCTCGTCGCGGTATCTAACCTTGCGAATTCTTCTAACCATGTCGAAGATTAGAAACCCTGAACCAATTGCCATAGCAAAGGTAAAGATCCAACCAATGGTTCCAGGGCTAGCTGCAATCTGCTCAGCTTCTTCTTCAGCTCTAAGTATCAATGTATTGAAGTTCATGAGTTAACCTTAACCTGTGCAGCAGTTACCAGAGCAAATAGCCCAGCGTTATGGGAAGAGCCCTCAGCAAGAGGGTCAAAGACGCCGAGCAATAATCATCACAGCGAGCCTCATCACAGCCCTATTCGCTGCCTGGGCTATCTGGGCAGGGCTAACAGCCAAGAATGACCCTACGGTTAGAACAACCTCCTTCAAGGTCATAGATGCCACCAGCACAAGCGTTAGCTTTGTGGTCACAAAGCCTGCCAATGCAAGCGTTATTTGTGCCGTTCAGGCCCTAAAAGAGGATTATGGAATAGTTGCCCATAAAGAGGTCCTAATCCCTGCATCAGGCTCTGAAGACAGCACAATAATCGATGTTCCCTATAAGGCAACCTTGAGAACAACAGAGCTAGCGGTATCTGGTCTAGTGGACCGCTGCTGGTTTGAATAGACTTAGATAAATACCTGCTCGGCCCATGGGCCGAGCTCTTTTCTTACTTTGGAGCAACTATGAATTCAAGCCCAACCTGGCTAACCCAAGAGGCCTATGACCGTCTACAGGCTGAGTTAGATAACCTCATCAACGTTGAGCGTGCTGCCATCACAAAGAAGATCCAGGATGCTCGTGAAGAGGGCGACCTTAAAGAAAACGGTGGATACCACGCTGCTAAAGACCAGCAAGGCATCATTGAAGCTCGTATCTCAAGACTTACTCAGATCCTGGCTAACTCTGTTGTTGGAGAATCTCAAGAATCGAGTGACACTGTTGCCCAAGGCATGGTTATCACCATTGAACTAAATGAAAAGAAGATGGAATTCCTGCTCGGTTCAGCTGAAATGGCAGAGAACACAGACATGAGTGTCTACTCTCCAGATAGCCCTATGGGAATAGCAATCATGGGTGCCAAGATCGGTGAATCAGTTTCATACACAGCACCTAATGGCAAGACCTTGACTGTGAAGATAGTTTCAGTCAAGCACTTCGAAGGCTAGTCTTCTCTAGCTTCCATGATTCTAGGCTTTAGGCCTGCTTCCTTTAGAGCCTTGATAACTTCTAGTGTGTGCTCGTGTCCTGAGGTTTCAACTGAAAGGTTTAGCTCAACTTCTGAGATGTTCAAACCAAGACCGTGTCTGGTGTGTAGAACTTCAACAACGTTAGCGTTTGCCTTAGCAATCACAGCAGCTGTCAAAGACAGCTGACCTGGACGGTCAGGAAGCATTACTGAGATTGTTGTGTAACGCTCAGCAGCTGCTAGACCATGTCTAACTACTCTCTGCAGTAGTAGTGGATCCATGTTTCCACCGGAGAGAATAACTGCTGTAGTTCCTTTGAGTTTTAGTTTGCCTGCAAGAATCGCTGCAACACCAACAGCTCCTGCTGGTTCAACTACCTGCTTAGCTCTTTCCAAGATCACCAAGATTGCTCTAGCTATCTCGTTTTCAGAAACAGTTACTACCTTGTCGATGTTCTGCTTGACTAGTTCAAAAGGAATGTGTCCTGGCTTAGAAACAGCAATACCGTCAGCAATGGTTGGGGTGATGGCAATTTCAGTTAGCTTGCCCTTTTTCAGTGATGTTACATAAGGAGCAGCATGCTCTGACTGAACACCGTAAATCTTTACTTTTCTACCATTGGCTTTAGCCTTTAGCTTTGCTGCAACAGCAACACCAGCAGCT
>JBEDLY010000113.1:0-2621 GCA_041171365.1 Actinomycetota bacterium
AACTTCCGAGAGATTCTGAACGCTTCTAAGCAAGAGCTAGCAGCGATTGTCACTCAGGAGCACGGCAAGACTCTGCCAGATGCACTTGGAGAAGTTACCAGAGGACTAGAAGTTGTCGAGTATGCAACAGGAATGGCATCTCACCTAAAGGGTTCTTATAGCGAATCAGTTTCAACATCTATTGATGTTTACTCAATCAAGCAACCTCTTGGAGTTGTTGGAATCATTAGCCCGTTCAACTTCCCTGCAATGGTGCCAATGTGGTTCTTCCCAATTGCTTTGGCAGCGGGAAACACCGTTGTTCTCAAGCCTTCAGAAAAGAATCCTTCTGCTGCTATTTGGATGGCAGAAAAGCTAAAAGAAGCAGGGCTACCTGATGGAGTCTTCAATGTGCTTCAGGGAGACAAAGTAGCTGTTGATGAACTGCTAACTAACAGTGAAGTCCAAGCAATTAGCTTTGTTGGTTCAACACCTATTGCTAAATATGTTTATGAAACAGGTACCGCTCACGGCAAGAGAGTTCAGGCACTAGGTGGAGCTAAGAACCATATGCTTGTGCTTCCTGATGCAGATTTAGATTTGGTTGCCGATTCAGCAATCAACGCAGGCTTTGGATCAGCTGGTGAGCGTTGTATGGCAATCTCTGTTGTGGTTGCAGTGGAACCTATCGCTGATGAACTTGTTGCAAAAATCCAATCAAGAATGAAGACCCTCAAGGTTGGCGATGGAACTAGAAACTGTGACATGGGACCACTAGTGACAAAAGAACACAGAGATAAAGTTGCTACCTATATCGACATAGCTATTGAAGATAAGGCAACTGTAGTTGTTGACGGTAGAGGCATTGAAGTTGATGGCGATGCTAATGGTTTCTGGCTTGGTCCAACCCTTATCGATAGAGTTCCAACATCTTCAAGAGTTTATAAAGATGAAATCTTTGGCCCTGTTCTTTCTGTAGTCAGAGTGGCTAGTTATGAAGAAGGCTTAGAGCTGATCAATGGCGGAGCTTATGGCAATGGAACAGCCATCTTCACTAATGATGGTGGAGCTGCTAGAAAGTTCCAGAATGAAGTAGAGGTAGGCATGATTGGAATCAACGTTCCAATTCCTGTTCCTGTCTCTTATTACTCGTTCGGTGGTTTCAAGAGCTCACTCTTTGGTGACACTAAAGCCCATGGCATGCAGGGTGTTCACTTCTTCACTAGAGAAAAGACAGTAACCAGCAGATGGCTCGACCCAAGCCACGGTGGAATTAACCTAGGCTTTCCTCAAAACTAATTCAGTAATTAGTTGTTGGTAGGAGCAGTGCCGTAACCATTTGCGCTGTAGTAGCGCACATAGTCGATGTCGAAGTATGCCTTGGTGAAGCCACCGGCAATACGACCACCGTAGTTTCCACCCATAGCAAGGTTCAGAATCAAGTACATCTTCGGTTGAACACCATCTACTGACGGTCCAAATGGCCAGTTAGCCAAGCCAGTATCAGACTTCTTCAAGACAAATGTTGTCTCTCCATTGAAAGTGAAAGTCACTGTGTTTGGTGTCCATAGCATTCCATAGGTGTGGAATTCGCTAGAAAGTGGAGCAGTATGAGTCTGGAAACCGCTCTTGTATTCGTGCAGACCTAGAGAGTTTGCATAGTGAGCAGCTGAAGTTGATTTAGTTGGAGCGTTTCCCGCGTACTCCATGATGTCTAGCTCACCAGATCTTGGCCATGGGACAGTTCCAATGTTGCTTCCCAAAGTCCAGAATGCAGGCCATGTTCCACCACCAACAGGCATCTTCATGCGTGCTTCAAAGTAACCATAGGTGAAGTGCTGCTTACCCTGGGTAGTGAACTTACCGCTGGTCCAGTTTTTGTTAAGTGTGCAAGTAGGTTCTGCTGCTTTTGTTGAAGCAGTAATTGTCATAATGCCGCTGCCATTTTGCTTCAACGCACAAGCCGCATACGCCTGTGATTCTTGGTTACCCCAACCACAACCGGGAGCCGCATTACAGCCGTCTCCAGTTTCAATTACCCAGTTGTCAGTTGAAGGACCTGCTCCTTCTGCTCCATCAAATTCTTCGGACCATAGCAAAGTCTTTTCCAGTGATCCCATAGGAACAGAAACAGTGAGGTTTCTTGAAACGTCCGGCGCTGCTTTGTATTGGCTATTGCCTGGGCTACTAGCAACCACTGTGCAATCACCAGCTGCTACAGCTCTTAGGAAACTGTCGCCGTCAACTTTGACAATAGAACAGACGCTTGGAGTGGTTGTGCTGAAGTTAGTCTCACCACCGGTAGGAAGAGCAAAGAGTCTCTGATCTGCAGCACCAATCATCATGTCGTCAGGCTGACCAAAGAAAGTGGAGTTGTCGTACAAAAATACTTTGGTCTTAGTTCTGACAACTACTGCTGCAGAAGATGAAGATCCCTTAACTCCATAAACGCTAAATACGTAGGTGGAGTTCGGGTACAAACCAGTGAATCTGTATGACTTAGCTGTTGCTGAAAGAGTTTTAGTTGTTTTCTTTGAACCGTTGGCAGCAATAATTTTGACAAGGAAAGAAAGATCGCCGGTCAGTTGCTCAAGCGGCTGACTTCCGGTTGCATTCTTTACGAGCGATGGTCCACCTCGATG
>JBEDLY010000114.1:0-2642 GCA_041171365.1 Actinomycetota bacterium
ATCTTCGTTGGCAAGCTTTAGAGCTGCCTGAGTAATTTGTCTATCGGTGTTCTGTTGAAGATAGGTCCTAAGAACAGCAACAGTTCCAAACAAGCTCACGCCCAACAGCACAGCAACAATACTCACGGACAAAGCGGTAAGTCTTGTTCTTAGAGAGATGCGACCCCATAGCTTACTTAGAAAGTTTGGTTCTGGGGTTGTTCTAGGCATTTACTCTTCGTTCTTGAATGTGCGGTACATGTAACCAACACCACGTTTTGTGTGGATAAGTTGATTCTTGCTTAGAGGATCGATTTTCTTGCGTTATTCCCAAACGTGGTCCAAAATCTGGTCCTTGCTCATGACTCGGTTAGCGTTACCCATTAGGAATCTAAGCAGCTTGTATTCGGTAGGGGATAGTTCAATTTCAGAACCGTTTACAAATACCTCGTGAGCATCCTGGTTGATCTTGATTTCTCCCACTTCAAAGATGCTTTCTTCAACATCTTGCTTGCGGGTTCTTCGCAAAATTGCGTTGATTCTGGCGATTACCTCATCGATACTGAATGGCTTGGTCATGTAGTCATCGCCACCGACTGTTAGCCCAGTGACCTTATCGCCACGGTCATCTCTAGCGCTGAGGAAGAGAACCGGTAGGTCTAAGTTCATAGAGCGAAGCTTCTTAGTAACGCTGAAGCCTGACTGGTCTGGCAGCATCACATCTAGCACCATGAGATCTGGCTTAGCCTTCTCGGCTACTGCGACTGCTTCGGCACCGGTTCCAACGGAATAGACACTGAAGCCAGCAAATTTCAAACCAGCTTCAAGTAGGTCTCTGATGTTCTTTTCGTCATCGACGATTAATACCTTTGGGTTCTTCATGGTCTAAATGTGCCACGAGATGCTCTATTTAGTCTGGAAGTTGTCTGAGTGTTGTCTGGGAAATATTTCCCTATAGGTCAACCGCATCAAGGATCTCGTAGGCATAACCTTGCTCAGCTAGGAACCTCTGACGGTTCTGAGCAAAGTCTTGGTCAACGGTATCTCTGGCTATAAGTGTGTAGAAACTAGCCGTTCTGCCATCAGCCTTTGGCCTCAGAATTCGACCAAGACGCTGAGCCTCTTCCTGCCTTGAACCATAGGAGCCAGATATTTGGATGGCTACCGATGCCTCAGGTAAGTCAATTGAGAAGTTAGCAACCTTAGAAACCACTAGGACACCTAGACGGCCTTCTCTAAACTCGGCGAACAATCTCTCACGTTCACCAACTGGAGTCTCACCGGTAATCAGAGCTGCATTCAAAGCAGATGCCACAGCATTGAGCTGATCAATGTATTGACCAATGATCAACGTTGGTTCCCCAGCGTGCTTAGCAAGTAGTTTCTGAATTACAGGAATCTTCACTGGGGAGCTAGCAGACAAGCGATATCTATCCTCTTGATTTGCTATCGCATACTCAAAGTGCTCATCACCAGGGAGATCTATTCGAACTTCAAAACAAGCTGCTGGAGCAATATAACCTTGAGCCTCAATCTCTTTCCAAGGAGCATCAAATCTCTTCGGACCGATTAGTGAGAATACATCTCCCTCTTTGCCATCTTCTCTAACCAGGGTTGCGGTTAGACCTAATCTTCTTCTTGCTTGCAGATCTGCTGTCATCTTGAATATTGGAGCAGGGAGTAGATGAACTTCGTCATAAACAATCAATCCCCAATCGTGATCATTTAGAAGAGCTAGGTGAGCGTATTCAGTTTTACGCTTAGTGGTCAAGATTTGATAAGTGGCAATGGTGACTGGAGCTACTTCTTTCATTGAGCCTGAATACTCACCAATCTCTTCTTCTGTGAGAGTTGTTCGCTTCAGTAGCTCTGCTCGCCACTGTCTAGCTGAAACAGTATTGGTAACAAGAATCAAAGTATTGGTATTTGCTTTTGCCATGGTGGCAGCTCCAACAATTGTCTTTCCCGCTCCACAAGGCAGAACAACTACTCCTGAGCCACCATCCCAGAACTTCTCAACAGCCATTGCCTGATAATCACGTAGGCCCCAACCATCTTGAACTAAATCAATCTCGTGGGGAATACCTGGTGTGTAACCTGCTAAATCTTCTGCAGGCCAACCAAGCTTCAGAAGTTCTTGTTTGATTTGACCTCTAGCCCAGTCGGCTATCTTCCAAGTGTTCTCATCAATGCGATCAAGAAGTAAATCATTTACTCTGCGTTGTCTAGTTGTCTCTAGAAGAACTGCAGGTTCTGTTGAGTAGAGTTCAAGATCCCCTGATTCACCTTTTCTAATTACCAGGCGCCCGTATCTTGCCATTGTTTGTTCAATGTCAACTCTGATGCTGGCTGGGATAGGAAACTTACTGTATTTGTCTAAGACGCCTAAAACGAAGGCGCTGTCGTGACCTGCTGCGCGGGCATTCCAAAGACCTAGTTTTGTAATTCGGTAGGTGTGGACATGCTCTGGAGCTCGCTCTAGTTCAGCAAATACCGCTAGGTCATGACGAGCATCTGCTGCTTGAGGATGACTCACTTCAAGCAGTGCAGTTTTATCGCTTTGAACGATTAATGGCCCAGACATCCTTCTAGCCTATGCGAACTGAGGTGATGCTGGCTAATGGCAAAACTCTTTCACAGTCTGCTTTTCGGTCTCTACCTCT
>JBEDLY010000115.1:0-3594 GCA_041171365.1 Actinomycetota bacterium
GTTATCTCTGGAAAGACTTCAAGTTCATTGAAGTTGAGCAAGTCCGATAAGGGCAAGTACATCAGAGTGATGATTACAGCTAAGAACTCTAAGGGCTATGCATACAGCATGTCTAAGTCGACAACTAAGAAAGTAAAGTAGCCGACGTAAGAGCCTAAAACTAAACCCCCGAAGATTACTCTTCGGGGGTTTAGTTGTTAAGTCTTTAGCTAACTGCTTTTTTGATTAGAGCCTTGATTTCGGCTTCAACTTTTGGAGTTAGTTTTGTCAAAGCGTATGAAGTTGGCCAGAAGGTTCCCTCATCTAGGTTAGAAAACTCAGAGAAGCCTAGTGTTGAAAATCTAGTCTTGAACTTAGCTGCGTTCTGGAAAAAGATGATTACCTTTCCTGTCTTGCCAGGCGTGAAAAATGCTGGCATTCCATACCAAGTTTTAGGGATCAAATCAGGCGCGTTCTTGGATACAAGTTCTTTAATCTTTAGAGCCATTGCCTTCTCGTCTTTAGGCATCTCATTGACTTTTTCCATGAAGGCTTCTAGATCAGCGGCACCAGTTGCAGCACGCTTAGCCTCGTTGGCGCGGTCCTTCATAGCTTGTCGTTCTGCCGCTGTGAAGCTTGCACCTGTCTTCTTCTCGGCCATGGGCCTTCCTTTCAGCTAATACTTCTAATTTTAAGCCTAGGTTTTCGCGTAACCTTAACTAATGAGTGATCTAGACGCAGTCGGCCAGAGAGATAACTGGATCTGCTGGATATGTGATGAGCCGGTTGACGCCGATGGCTCTGTGAACAATGACCGCGGTCCTAGTGCAGATAGCTACTTTGTAGTGAAGGCTAAAAAGGGTGAGAAGGCTGAAGAGAGACTAGCCCATAGAGCATGCAACACAATGAAGGGCAAGATTGACCCTGTTATCCAGTGGCCTTCTAACTTGATGGTGTTTGAGCCCGCTCCAATAATCGCTACTGTTGAGCGTTTAGCCAAGAAGGGTGGCAAAGAGGCTATTGGTCGCTGTGCCGATGCCAAGGATGCTGATCTTGCCTCAGAGTGGCTATTAGACAGACTTTCAAGATTTGCACCTTCAACACAATTCAAAGTCGACATCGTTCAAGGTGGCGGGCAATACGTACTCATGCTGAAGGCATACTAGTTCATCATGGCTAAGCCGATCAAAGTTGTATTCCTAACCTTCTACTTTGAAGCTTGGGATGCCTTCGATGCTATCTATAAGCAGATGAAGGAAGATGACCGCTTTGACCCAATAGTAATCAGCATGCCTAGAAAACTAACTGGCTATGAAAAGTTTCGTGACGAAGAGTTAGTTAGCTCGTATCTACATTCTGTTGGAATTGAACATGAGAGATTCCAGTTCAAGAAGAGTAAAAACGGATTAGCAAGACTTAAGGAATTAGCCCCTGATTACATTTTCCTAAACTACCCATGGCAAAGAAATTATAAGAAGAACTATCAAATTGAGAAATTAGTTGAGTTTACGAAAGTCTGCTACGTTCCATATTTTTCAACATCATTGGTCAATGAGCCGGGTGTTGATGGAGTAGCTCTTCATCAATACACTCAACCAACTCACGAGCAAGCTCATATGGTGTTTTTACAAGATGCAGACACCAAAGCTGCTTTTGATGCCCACGGTCGGAAAGACCATTCATTCCTAACCGGAACTCCAAAGATTGATGTTCTTCTGGAAGCTAAAGACAAAGTTGAACAGCTTTGGCCAATAGATAGAACCTTGGCTGATGGCACTATGCCATTCAGAGTTATTTGGGCACCTCACCATAGTTATGGATCAAGTTGGCTAAACTTCGGACATTTCACAAGTCAAAAAGATGCGATGTTGGAATATGCAAAGAGCCATCCCGAAATTGATTTTCTTCTACGTCCGCACCCTTTTCTCTTTGGGACTCTCACCGGTAGAGATTTGATGGCCCCTGAGGCGTTGACCGAGTGGCGAGACAGTTGGGATGCTCTTCCAAATACTTTCACAGACGTGGACGGACCTTTCACATCTCTGGCTCTGGCTTCCGATGCCATGATTACGGATGGAGTTTCATTTATTGCTGAGTACCCATTGGTCACTAAAAAGTCGGCCATCTTTTGGGAGAAGTCAGGCCACTGGGAATTTTCACCATTAGGCGAAATAGCCAAAGAATCAACCCATGTTGCCTCTTCAATGGAGGATGTAGTGACTTTTCTAGGGCTTATCCAGAGCGGCAAGCTGATGCCCAAAGAGGCAGAGATCGGGGCTCTAATCAAGGCTGTTAGACCAGGAAAAACTACGGCTGCTAAGACCATAGTGGACCTAGTCCTTGGTGATTACTCCTCAAATTAGTAGCTATAGCTTTTCTCGAGGGGCAGCACTAATTCGCTTCTAAGAGAGTAGATTAGAGCCTGCTATGAAAATACTTCCTAAGCTTTCGGCCACACAGTCGAAAGCTTTCGGCCACACAGTCGATTGCAGCAGCCTTTACGGCCTTGATTCTTATAGGCACATTTCTTCTCATGTTGCCTATTTCATCAAGCTCAGGAACTGTAACAAACTTTTTCGACGCCTTATTCGTTTCAACATCGGCAGTCACAGTCACCGGCCTAACACCGCTCGACACTGCCGTTCATTGGTCGACAACCGGACACATATTCTTGGCTCTTTTAGTACAAATTGGCGGCTTCGGAATAATCGGATTTGCAACACTGGTCGGATATTTGCTTGAAGGCAAGATCTCACTAAAAAGTCGAATCTCAGTCTTCTCAGAGTCATCGGCAACCAAACAGCCAGATGTTCGTGTCTTGCTGAAGAACATCGCCAAGCTAATGATTTTCTTTCAAGCTATTCTGTTTGCCTTTCTAACGTTCAGGTTTGCAACTGAATACAAATATTCAATCGGGGACGCTTTAGCCCACGGAGGGTTTCATGCCATCATTACCTTCAACCAAGCAGGATTTGCTCTTTACACAGATAGCTTGATTGGGTTTGCATCTGATGGCTGGATCATTTTCCCTGTATTTGTCATAGCCACACTTGCTTCTTTTGGTTTCCCAGTTTTGGCCGAGCTTCGAGACAGAGCAAAGCTCCAATTAATGCTTTTTTTCCGCAGACCTCTGACCTACACAATGCCGAAGCAGTGGTCTCTGAATTCTCGAATAGTTCTATGGGCAAGTTTAGTTTTGCTAGTGGTGGGAGCACTCGGAGTTGCCATTGCAGAATGGGACAACCCGGCAACACTCGGCGCGTTGGATCCATTTCAGAGAGTAGTTGCAAGCTTCTTCACGTCCTCTATGACTAGATCTACTGGTTTGAACACAATTGACACGGGAGCAATGGACTCAGGTACTTGGATCGGAATGAACATGTTGATGTTCATTGGTGGAGCCAGCGCTTCTACAGCGGGTGGTATCAAGATAGGGACTGCAGTAATCCTGTTCTACATAGTTCTTACAGAAATCAGAGGAGATGCTGCTGTTAACGTGGGTAATAGAAGATTGCCTCGATCTATGCAGCGTCAAGCACTGACTATTTTGACCATTTACTCTCTTGTAATTATTGGGGCGCTTTTGCTGCTCAGGTTCACCACCAAGTTTGGTAC
>JBEDLY010000116.1:0-3305 GCA_041171365.1 Actinomycetota bacterium
GTTGGATGCTGGCTAGACACACTCCGACTATTCCATTCAAATCATGAACCTCAAACATTGGTTCCACTCCGTCAGCGTCGTATCTAGAGATTTCTAGCAGGTCAGCGAGCAATAAATCGAAGCGGTCCATCTGAGTGTGCAGGTTCACAATTGAACGCTCTGTAAAAGGAGGAAGACCTTCCTTGTTGTCATTCAAGTAATCAGCTGCAAGCTTCATAGTGGTTAGTGGAGTTCTAAGTTCATGAGAAACATCAGAGACGAAACGTTGCTGCATCTTGGATAGTTCACCCATGGCAGTTATCTTCTCTTGCAGGCTGTCGGCCATATGGTTGAAGGAGGTTGCTAGAACAGCAGCTACGTCAGTTCCACGAACAGCCAATCTTCTATCCAAATCCCCATTTGCCAGTAACTCACTGGCATCCGCTGCTTCTTGAACAGGTCTAACCAACCAGCTAGTAACCAGGAAGGAGAAGAAGCCAATAATCATCAGTGTTACAAAGCCACCTAATACCAAGGTTCTCTGAACAAACATGAGGGTCTGCTGCTCGTTATACATGTCATAGACCAGGTAGAGCTCATACCTGTGACCACCCGGCAAAGTGAACTTCTGACCAATCAAAATAGCTGGGGTTGACTCCCCTGCCCTCTGGATTTGCACTGTTCTAGTCTGAAGTTCTTTCTCGTTCATGACTTGGTCTCTGAAGTCTTTGGTGATTAGACCTAAATCAATACCGACTGATGCTGGACTAGATAGATTCTTAGGATTCGATTGTCCTTCAGAGTGAAGAAAAGCTACCTGTCTAGTTTGTGAAACACCTATGGATTCAAGTTCAGGAACAACTTCCTGTAGCGCCTGCTCTAGCCTCCATGAACCTTGGGTAGAAACCCCGTCAAACAATCTAGAAACTGTGAACTTCGCTCTGTCGCTTTCAATTACAGCTTGTTCTGTTTTTCTGCTGAACAGACCATTACCGATAGAGACACTCAATACCCCACCCAGAATAATTAGTGCTGTGCCAGAAAGAGCAACGGTATAAACCAATGCCCTGAGAGTCAGCGAAGATCTGAATCGATCTAATGCCGCTTTTGAAATGCGGCTAACTAACCTCTAACGGTCACAACTAGCTTCGGATCTTCTTGGTCGTCTTCAATCTTTGAACGTAGACGTTGAACGTGAACGTTTACTAGACGAGTGTCTGCCTTGTAGGTGTATTCCCAAACCTGCTCCAACAACATCTCTCTGCTGAATACTTCATTTGGGTGAGATGCAAGAGTTAGCAAAAGCTTGAACTCAAGTGGAGTAAGGGCAATCTTCTTGTTTCCCTTGCGAACCTCGTGGCTCAATGTGTCCATCTCGATAGAACCAAGTTTGATGATTGGGTGCTGAACATCTTTGAGTGGACGAAGACGAGCCTTGATTCTTGAAACCAAAACTTCAATCTTGTATGGCTTGGTGACATAGTCATCCGCACCTGCTTCTAGCCCACGAATCATGTCGGTGTCATCAGTTCTAGCGGTAAGCATGATGATTGGAACACCAGAGTTTCTTCTGATCTCGGTACAAATCTCGATGCCGTTCTTACCAGGCAACATTAGATCAAGAAGAATTAGGTCTGGCTTGTTAGCCTCAAAAGCAGGAATAGCGTCTAGACCATTGGCTGCGAAGCAAACATCAAATCCACTGGCCATTAACCCAATTTCTAGCTGCTCTCTAAGAGCATCATCGTCTTCGACGATAAGGATTTTAAACATGCAGGTTCTTTCTAGTAGCGGTAGTGATCCGGCTTGAATGGGCCCTGAGGCTCCACTCCGATGTATCGGCCCTGGTCACTGGTTAGCTCTGTTAGCTCAACGTTGAGGGCTTTTAGGTGAAGACGAGCAACCTGCTCATCTAGGTGCTTAGGCAAAATGTAGACGCCGACTGGGTATTCGGACCTCTTAGTAAATAGCTCGATCTGAGCTAGTACTTGATTGCTAAACGATGTGCTCATTACAAATGATGGGTGACCTGTTGCGTTACCTAGGTTCATCAGACGTCCTTCAGAAAGGATCAGTACTGAATTGCCATTAGGTAGCTGCCACTCATCAACCTGAGGCTTGACTTCAATCTTCTTTGCTCCAGCAATGCGCTCGATGCCAGCCATGTCAATCTCATTGTCGAAGTGACCAATGTTTGCAATAACTGCAAGGTGCTTCATTTGTAGAACGTGTTCTGTTCTAATAATCGCTGGGCTACCAGTTCCAGTAATAAAGAAGTCAGCTTCCTTTACAACCTTCTCAATTGTGGTGACCTGGAATCCATCCATCGCAGCCTGTAGAGCACAAATCGGGTCAACTTCGCTGATGATTACGCGAGCACCTTGGCCACGCATAGCTTCAGCTGCACCCTTACCAACATCTCCGTAACCAGCGATGAAAACTGTCTTTCCACCGATAAGGATGTCTGTTGCACGGTTTAGACCATCTGGTAGTGAGTGACGGATTCCATACTTGTTATCAAACTTAGATTTGGTCACAGAGTCGTTCACGTTGATACCTGGGAATAGCAATGTTCCACGCTTGAACATTTCGTATAGACGCTTAACACCTGTGGTTGTTTCTTCAGTAACACCATAGATATCTGCAGCAACTCTAGTGAAGCGATCCTTCTGTAATTTCAACTGCTCGGTTAGCAGGTTAAGAATTACTCGATACTCTTCGCTGTCTTCAAGACCTGCTGGTGGAACTGATCCTGCCAATTCAAATTCGCGACCCTTGTGAACTAGAAGAGTTGCATCTCCACCGTCATCCAAGATCATGTTTGGACCGATGTAGTCTGCACCTTCAGCAATTGCTTCTTGGGTCCAGTCGAAGATACGCTCAGTTGCCCACCAGTACTCTTCTAGTGATTCACCCTTCCAAGCGAACACTGGAACACCCTGGGGCAAAGCAACTGTTCCGTGAGGACCAACAACAGCTGCAGCTGCGGCTTCATCTTGAGTTGAGAAAATGTTGCATGAAGCCCAACGGACTTTAGCTCCAAGAGCTACCAAAGTTTCAATCAGTACAGCTGTCTGAATGGTCATGTGCAGAGAACCTGCGATACGAGCACCGCGAAGTGGCTGGTGAGGACCAAACTGCTCACGCATAGCCATAAGTCCAGGCATCTCGTTTTCAGCTAAGCGGATTAGGTGTCTTCCGTAATCTGCTAGCGAAAGGTCTGCAACCTTGTGCTCAATACGGGTGTCTGTCTTGCCATTCAAGTAAGTCATGGACTCTATTATCGCCCTAAATAGACCCCAAAAGAAACCAAATCGTTACCTACG
>JBEDLY010000117.1:0-4971 GCA_041171365.1 Actinomycetota bacterium
TGCGGGGATTTCTCCCGAGGTAATCTTGCAGAAAATGCAATCCAATGAAACTCCTTATTTGTTCAATTCTAAGGTTGGGCTAGACATTGCCCAACAACAAGGCGGCAATAAGTGCAGGGCCTGCAGTTGAGGTCCTAAGGACATTGGCCCCAAGGCTTACTAGCTTTGCCCCTGCTTTTTCTAGAGAATCAAGCTCACTCTGCTCAATTCCGCCTTCAGGGCCAACAACTAGAGCAATCTTGCCTTGCTTAGGAATGGGGGTTTCGGAGATGTGTTTGGTGGCTGATGTGTCTAGAACAAGAACCAAATCAAAGCTAGCGACTAGGTTCCCTAATTCTTTAGTGTCTGCGATGTTCTGAACCTCGGGAGTGAATGCTCTGAGGCTCTGTTTAGCAGCTTCACTAACAATCTGT
The DNA here is from genome assembly GCA_041171365.1 of Actinomycetota bacterium. Taxonomy (GTDB): domain Bacteria; phylum Actinomycetota; class Actinomycetes; order Actinomycetales; family Microbacteriaceae; genus Rhodoluna. The sequence continues at coordinate 414 of JBEDLY010000117.1, forward strand.
TGCCATCTTGCTATCCCCTTAGCAACCTTGGGCCCATCCCATCTAGAAATAGATCTGCTCGCCTGCCAAGGAACAATACCCATGACACCAATCTCGGTTGCAGCTTGAATCGCCATCTCGTCACGGTCACCCTTGGCTAATGCTTGAATAAGCGTGATCTGCCTAGATGGAAGCCCTTCAGAAAGCACTTCTGAAACCTCTAGCTTCAGAGTTGAGCCTGCAACATCAACTACATTTCCACGAACACGCAAACCCTTGCCATCGCTTAGCTGAATAGCCTACCGAAACTGCGTGCTTGCCTTCAGGGCCATCGAGTTCAATTACTGAACCGACCTCGGCGTTTAGGTCGTCTTTATGAAAGAGTGGTTCAACCATTACTTGCGTGACCTACGCCCGAAGTTGGATTGATTAACTTTGGCAAGACCAGGCTTATCTGATTTACGCAACTCAGCCAATTTCTTGAAAAGCTCTTTCTCTTTGGAATCAAGCTTTGAAGGAGTAAGAACCTGAATGCGAACGTTGAGATCTCCTCTTCCGTTATGACGGAGGTGCTTGATGCCTTTGGCTTTCAAGGTGACAACATCACCGGTTTGAGCTCCAGCCTTGATTTCAACATCAACCTTGCCATCGAAGGTTTCAATCGGAACGATTGTGCCAAGAGCCGCATCATGCAGAGGAACTTCTAGGTTTGCTAAAAGATCATCTCCATCTCGTTCAAAGAACTGATCTGCTCTCACGCTGATTTCAACGTAGATGTCACCAGAAGGTCCACCCGCAAAGCCAACTTCACCTTGACCAGAAAGTTGCAGGCGAAGACCATGCTCAACTCCACCAGGGATGTTTAGATCCAGAGTTCTTCTGGCTCTAGTTCTCCCCTGTCCACGACAGTCAAGACATGGGTCAGGAACTGTTTGACCATAGCCTCGACAGCTGCCACACGGTGCTGATGTGACTACGTTTCCAAGAATTGAACGAACTTGTCTTTGAATCTGACCAGACCCTCTACAGATGTCACAGACTTCAGGAGATGTTCCAGGACGGCAAGTAGTCCCTAAACAGGTTTCACAAGTTACTGCTGTGTCAATCTCAATTTGCTTCTCAACACCGAATACAACTTCAGCAAGAGTAAGCTCGACTCTCAATAGAGCATCTTGGCCGCGCTCAGCCATCTTCTTAGGCCCTCTTTGACCTCCACCAAAGAAGTTCTCAAAGATGTCTCCGAAACCAAAGCCTGCTGAATCACCAAATGGTGAAGAACCACCCATGTCATATTGCTGACGAGAGTTCTCATCGCTAAGAACTTCATAAGCGTGAGTAACAAGCTTGAAACGTTCTTGCTCTGCTTCACCTGGGTTCATATCCGGGTGCAGTTCACGAGCAAGCTTGCGATAAGCCTTTTTGATTTGCTCTTGGCTTGCGTCCCTAGGAACACCAAGCACTTCGTAATGATCAGCCAATTAGTCCTCTTGATTCTTTGATAAAAGTTGTGACAAAGCTAAAACTGCAGCAAGGTTCTTTGCATAGTTCATGCGAGTAGGACCCAGCACTGCAATCTTCGCTAGTTCAGTTCCGTGGTTGCTATAACCAGAGAGTAGTAACGAACTAGTTGAGAACTCCGTGACACTGTTCTCTGAACCTATGATGGCCTTCGGTATCTCTGCATCGATTTTCCACAGGTTCAACACTCTCCAGATGTCTGTGCCTTCATCAAAAGTTTCTAGAAGAGATGAAAGACCACCAGCGAAATCTTGTTCTGATCTGACTAGGTTGGATGCTCCAGCAAACGCTACCTTGTCCTGCTTGTTTGCTTTGATGAGCACAAGAAGTCCATCAACTAGTGCTTTTGCATGACCAGCTAAGTCATTAGGAGTCTTTGTAACTAGTTGACTCAATTTTTCGTTGAGTGTGTCAATGGCTGCTCCTGAGCAAACCTGACTAAATGAAATCTTTAGCTTTGATAGCTGAAAATCAGAGATGTCGCTACTCAGATGAACAATGTGTTGAGCGATGCGGTCCGCTTGGGTTATAAGTAGAACTAAGACTCGGTTCTCTGAAACCTTTACAAACTCAATTGAGCGAACAAAAGTGCTTTGCAGGTTTGGATACTGAACAACAGCTGCTTCTCCAGTTGCCTTTGCAAGAAGTTGTGCTGAGGTTTGCAACTTCTCATCTAAATCGGTTAGTTGATCTAAAGTCTTTGAGAACAATCTGTTGAGTTCAACTAGGTTCTTCTTTAGTTCAGCTGTTGCCTCAGCATTGATCATCTGATCTACGAATACTCGATAACCCTTATCGGTTGGAACACGTCCTGAGGAAGTGTGAGGCGCTTGGATATAGCCCTCTTCTTCAAGGACCGCCATGTCGTTTCTGATAGTTGCACTTGAAACACCAAACTGGTGTCTTTCTAGAAGTGCCTTTGAGCAATGAAGTCTTCGATAATTGACCGCAGAACAGCGGCATTACGCTCTGAAATCAACTCAACTCCTTTTCCTATAGGTAGGAATTGAGGTTATTGGCACTCTAACTCCTAGAGTGCCAATATTACTTGACGAAGCGGATAGATACTGGGTATCTGAACTCACGCCCACTGCTAGCAGCCACAGCACCCATAATCATGAAGATCAGAGCGGCAATGCAGCCACAGCACCCATAATCATGAAGATCAGAGCGGCAATACTGACAGCGAAGGCAGCTGGCACAACAAGTAGAACTCCAATACCAAGGGTGACGATGCTGAACACTACGGCCACTGCGCTAAATATCAGCACAGTCAATTGGAAGTTCATGGATTCGGTTGCGTGACGCTTCTCAAAATCCGTAGCTGTTGCTGAATTCCTGATTAATAGACCAGGCAGCCAAAGCAGGAATAGGGCAACTGTCAGCCAGATAGACACGACAGCAGCGATTAGTGGAGCAAGGTGAACCCAGAGAGCTAGGTTGCTCTTACCCTGGACAGGTTCGCTTACCTTTTCCGCAGCACTAGCCTCGGCCTTCAATTCCTGGGTGGTCAAAAGTTGACGACCACAGGTCGGACAGAACTTACCTGTCTTGACATCCTTGGCACATGAAACGCAGTAACCCACTTGATTCTCCTTAGTCTTGGTTCATTTAAATTATCTGCTACCCCAGTAGTTTCAGCACGACAACTACCCCAGTAGTTTCAGCACGACAAAATCGGCTAGCAATCGACCTTTTGCAGTCAAAACTAAGGTTCCTGTCATAGCAGCCCTTGGCTCAACTAACTCTTCTGCTATCAGACCAGCTACTACAGATGCTTGAGCGAATCCTCTTGACTTCAACCATTCAAGAGAGATTCCATCGCTGATGCGAGTTTCAAGCATTACCTTTTCTATGTCTCTGTTCTCCTGGTCAATGATCTCGCGCTCAAGTGCTGGCGATAGACCTGCCTTCATGCGATCTGTGTAAGCAGCTGGATTCTTAACATTCCACCAGCGAATTCCACCAACATGAGAATGAGCACCAGGGCCAAAACCCCACCAGTCCATAGATTTCCAATAGGCCATGTTGTGACCTGATTGTTGTTCGACTGACTTAGCCCAGTTACTAACTTCATAGTTCACGAACCCTGCATCAGAGAGTAACTTCTCACTTAGTTCATACATCTCAGCCTGAAAATCATCAGTTGCAGGAATTAGCTCCCCGCTCTTTACCTGTCTAGCTAGCTTGGTGCCTGGTTCAACGATTAGTGAATATGCACTGATGTGATCTGTATCTAAAGCAATTGCTGCTTCAAGTGTTTGTTTCCAGTCCTCTAGTGATTCTCCAGGAGAACCATAAATAAGGTCAACACTTGTGAACAATCCAGCAGACTTAGCGTAATTCACAACCTTCACTACATTCCCGGGATTGTGAGTTCTTTCAAGCACCTTTAGAACATGAGGAACAGCAGACTGCATGCCGAATGAAATTCGGTTGAATCCCCCAGCCTTTAAATCTTTGACATACTGTTCATCAACAGAGTCCGGGTTGGCTTCGGTTGTGATATCCGCATCTTCAGCAACACCGAAGGTGCCCTTCAGTTTGTTTAGCATTTCAATCAAGTCTGAAACTGGAAGAAGAGTTGGTGTTCCTCCGCCAAAGAAGACTGACGTCATTGGTCTCTTCGGCAGCTTTGAATTCTCTAGAGCTCTTTCAGCGAACTCAATCTCACTGATCAGAGTCTTAGCGAAAGTTCCTTGAGTGGATGTTCCAATCTCATCGGCTGTGTAGGTGTTGAAATCACAGTAGCCACACTTCACTTCACAGTAAGGAACGTGAACATAGGCGTGAAATGTTCTTGATTCGGCATCAACAAGAGCTGAAGAAGGAATAAGTCCATCAATAGGAGCAGTTTCCCCTTTAGGAAATTGAGGCATTACTTAGCCTTCTTCTCGCCTTTTTTCTCATTTGATGAGGACAGAGCTGCAATGAAGGCTTCTTGAGGAACTTCTACGCGTCCCACCATCTTCATGCGCTTCTTACCTTCTTTTTGCTTTTCTAGAAGCTTGCGCTTACGGCTGATGTCACCACCGTAACACTTTGCCAAAACGTCCTTACG
>JBEDLY010000118.1:0-3155 GCA_041171365.1 Actinomycetota bacterium
TCATTCAGCTGGGAAGACCTATCTGCTAGATACCAGTCAGAACTAGCTAATGGTTTTGGTAACTTGGCTTCAAGATCACTTGCCATGGTCAGAAAATACTTTGATGGAGTAATTCCAACCCCTAGCGATTACACAGACATCGACAAGCAAGTAATCAAGGTTGCTGAAGAGGCCGTTCTAAATGCTGATAGAGCCATTGACGAAGTTGCTATTCATGATGCAATCAACAGCGTTTGGACTTTAGTTGATGAACTCAATGGCTACATCACCTCGCAAGAACCTTGGGCATTGGCTAAAGATGAAGCCAACAAGGCAAGACTTGAAACAGTTCTCTATGTCTGTTCAGAAGGCTTGAGAGTTCTCTCTGTATTGCTAGCTCCTGTTATTCCAAAGGCAACAGCGAAGCTATGGGCTGCTCTAACTGAAGGCAAACTAGGCGAACTAGCTGACCAGCCACTAAGTGAAGCAGGGAACTGGGGTCAACTATTGCCAGGAATTAATGTTTCTGAGCTAGAAGTTCTTTTCCCTCGCATTGAAGCAGAAACAGCTAGCTAAGCCCATGGGCACAGAGCCAAATCAAGACCTACCAAGTGAAAACTATATTCGGGTAAGACACCGCAAGACGGAAGATGGCTCTTCAAGAGATCTAAGTTACCCAGATGTTCCTGAACCACTAGAGGTTGGCACATACGATAACCACACTCATCTAGAAATTGCCGATGGCGAGAATCCAATGGATTATCGTGAGCATCTTGAACTTGCCGATCAGGCAGGAATACTAGGAGCGGTTCAAGTTGGTGGTTCGGTTGAAACATCTAAGTGGTCAGCAAGAACCGCTGCCATCGAACCAAGACTTCTAGCGGCTGTTGCCCTGCATCCAAACGTCGCTGCCGAATACAAAGATGTCAAGGAACTAGATGTTGCAATCAATGAGATTGCACTGCTGGCTACAGAACCTCGAGTTCGAGCAGTTGGTGAAACAGGACTTGATTACTTTAGAACTACCGAAGAACTTCTCTTTCTTCAACAGCACAGCTTTGAATCACACATTCAAATAGCTAAAGAGAACAACATCGCTATGCAGATTCACGACAGAGATGCTCACGCAGATGTTGTTGAAACTTTGCTTAGAGTTGGAGCACCAGAGCGAACTGTTTTCCATTGCTTCAGTGGCGAAAGAGAACTAGCCCAGATTCTTATGGACAACGGCTGGTACGCATCTTTCTCTGGAACAGTTACCTTCAAAAAGAATGAAGAACTAAGAGTTGCATTAGAGATGCTGCCGCCAGAACTTATCTTGGTAGAAACAGATGCACCTTTCCTAACTCCAGAACCACTTAGAGGAAGACCTAACTCTCCTTACCTAATTGGAATTACCTTGAGAGCAATGGCGAAAGTTAGAAACGTTAGCGTCAATGATCTTGCTACTCAGATCACTAAAAACACAGAAGCTGTTTATGGCTCATGGGCAGAGGGTCTTAATGGTTGAGCTATTAGGAGCAGCTGACATTAGAGCACTTGCTGACTCGCTAGGTGTTGCACCAACTAAGAAACTGGGTCAGAACTTTGTAACTGACCCAAACACCATCAGAAGAATTGTTCAAGCAGCAAAGCTAACTGGATCTGAAACAGTGGTTGAGATTGGTCCAGGTTTAGGCTCACTTACGCTTGGACTATTGGAGCAGGCTAAGAACGTTATCGCTGTTGAAATAGATAACAAGATGGCTGCAGCAATTGAAGACACCATCGCTAAACGCGCTCCAGGTAAAAACTTTCACTTAGTTTCAGCTGATGCCCTAAAGGTCACAGAGCTTCCAATGAATCCAGATGCCTTGGTAGCCAACCTTCCATACAACATCTCTGTTCCAGTGCTTCTACACTTCCTTGAACAATTCCCAACAATCAATTCAGGGCTTGTATTAGTCCAGGCAGAAGTAGCTCACAGACTTGCTGCTGCCCCTGGATCTAAGGTCTACGGTGTTCCTAGCGCCAAGTTGGCTTGGTATGCCAATGCCAATCTGGCAGGCAACATCGGCAGAAACATCTTCTGGCCAGCACCTAATGTTGACTCCGCTCTGGTCTATTTCTCTAAGCGAGAGGTTCCGCTGGGTACTGAAGAGCTGAGGCTGGAAACTTTTGCTGTTTTGATAACGCATTCTCCCAAAGAAGAAAGACCCTAAGGCAGGCTCTAGCAGGGTGGGCAGGTTCTGCTCAGCTAGCAGAAGAGATTATGACTAGAGCAGGTATTGATTCAACTAAACGTGGCGAAGCCTTAAACATTCTCGACTTCGTGGCTATCGCCAAGGCTAAGCAGGTCTAATCATGTTCAAGAAGAAAGTCAAAGACACAGGAATCTTCGATGACCTACCGGTATTCGAAGGACATCCTTCTACCCAAAGAGAACCTTCTAAGAAATCTGGCAGAAGAGCCATGCTCATTCCTACTCATGCAGCAACTGCTGATGTTAGCTCTGATCAGTTGGCTACCAACACAGGTAAGCAAAAAGAAGAGTGGCTAGAAATCATTTTTCAATCCGAACTCAGAGAAGCAAAGCAAAGAGCAATCGCTGCATGGCTAATGGAAACCTACCGCGTTCAGAAGTGGTGGGCTCATTCAATCTCACTCATTTACTTGAAGTGGCGAGAGCAACCAAAGACCAATGCTTCAAGCGATAGCGTAGTTAGAATTTCCAAGATTATTGAAGCTTCAACTTTTAGAGTTTTTAGCATTATGAACTCTGAGAGTTTTTACGGCAGCGACTTCAATCGATTCCTAAAGATTGCTGATTCAGAGAGACTTGTTCTAACTTTCCAAGATGGCACTAGAGCAACAATTGTTTTTCAAGTATTGATTGAACACGAGTTCATCGCCGGTAAAGAAACAGTTAAGACTAGAACTGTATTCTGGAACGAATTACTCTCCCAGGTAGTTAGTCAGGTCACCAGATGAGCACAATCATCAGAGCATCAGCACCAGCAAAGGTGAACCTAGTCTTTGAGGTTGGACAGTTAGCTTCAGATGGATATCACCCAGTCAACTCTTTGTTCTTCGCATTGGACCTAAGAGAAGAACTAACTCTTGCTAAAGGTGAAGCGGGCACAGGCATCAGCATCTATGTTCATGGAGATTCAATCCCTGAGGCACACATCAATGCT
>JBEDLY010000119.1:0-3596 GCA_041171365.1 Actinomycetota bacterium
TCAGACATTAGTTCTTGACGTTTACGTAAATTGCGTTTGCGCTTGGAGCAAGTTTGATGTTCGCCTTATCAAATTCAACCTTGACTGCTTGGCGCAGCTGGCGAGCAACAGCATCTTTATTTTCTGGCTTAGTTTTCTGAACCAGGCGAAGAACAATTTCGTCACCAGAGATTGTGTTGATGCCCCAAATCTCTGGTTCTCCCATTGCTTTGCCATCAATACTTTTGGCTGCTCTTAGCAAGGCTTCTTGAGCCTTTGAAATGTCGGTTGAATACTCGATAGCAACATCTAGAACTGCACGTGCCCAACCCTGCGACTGGTTTCCAACACGCATAATCTCGCCGTTACGAACAAACCAAAGTGTCCCTTCGAGATCTCTAACCTGCGTTACTCGAAGTCCAACAGATTCAACCACACCTTCTGCTTGACCTAAGTTCACTGAATCGCCGACACCGTACTGGTCTTCAAAGACAATAAACAATCCAGAAATGAGGTCTTTCACAAGTGACTGAGCTCCGAAACCAAGACCGGCACCCAAGATACCGGCACCAGCAACAATTGCTTCGGTTAGTGCGATGCTGATAACGGTGAAGGTTAGACCCCAGGTGGCAAGGTTTCCCAAGACAGAGGCGATGGTTTCAGTTCTTTGAAGTAAACGTGCTTGAGCAAGTGGAGAGGAGTCTTTGCTCATCCCATCAATCTTGCGAACACTCTTGGAAACAGAATTTACTACTCTGTTGATAGCCAGCTGAAGAATGGCACGTGCAATAAACGCCGCAATGATGCTCAACAGAATGCGAATCCCAGGACCCCAGTCTGCGTAGAAGTTGATTAGCCATTCTGGCATTTGTTGTCCGCCTTTTCCTTATGAAACTATCTGTCTTGAGCTTGTACTTTTAGTGCTCTGTCGATTGGGTCTAGGTTCTCTACCAACAATCTTCTAAGAGCAGGAATTGCAGTTACCTCAGGTGTGTCCAAGAACTTTCTTGTCTTCTCTGCCAAGTCCGAAGTTGCAAGTGAGATTGGGTAAAGGTTCACAATCGCATACTCGGCCATCTTGAAGGTCTTGGTGTTCCAGATCTTCAATACATCAGCAAAGTACTTATCAACATAAGGAGCTAGCAGTTCAGCTGATGCACCTCTTGAGAAACCAAGAGTTGAATACTGCAAGATGGTGTTTGACCAGTCATTGGTTTCAACCGCTGTGTGCCAGGTTTTTGCTTTTGATTCAGCTGTTGGGATAGCTGCCTTGGCAAGTGCTGCTGCTTTCTGACCATTAGCAGTGTTGTCTGTTGCCAACATCGCATCAATCTCGGCCTCGTCTGCTGCACCCAGAGCAGTAAGACCAGTTAATAGATCCCACTTCAAGTCAGTGTCGATTTCACGACCAGCAAGTTTCTCATCTCCTGAAAGGAGACCACGAAGTGCTGCTGTGTGCTCTTCGTTTGATACGAAGCGAGGGAAGTACTTGAGGAACTGTAACTGTGCTTCAGAACCTGCTTCTGCACTTCTCGCCATTTCAATCAGGGCATCAGCAATCTTGACCTTGTATTCCAAGCGGTTTTCTGGCTTTAGATACATGGTCTGAACTGTGACCAACTGGTTTAGAAGAGTCATCATTGCTGTTGCGTTTGATTCGGTAGCAATGTTCTTCAGCACAAGGTGGATGAAGTCCTTTGGGTCTGCTTCTGCATCTCTAGTTGAATCCCAAGCAGCTCCCCAAAGCAATGCTCTAGCAAGAGAGTCATCAACAACAGCGAGGTTGTGGAGGGTGGTCTGCCATGATCTGTCATCAAGACGAAGTTTGGCGTATGCCAAGTCACCGTCATTTAGAAGGATTAGGTCAGGACGCTTGGTTCCGACAAGTTCTGGAACAGAAGTCTTCGCTCCAGCAATGTCGATTTCAACGCGGTGAGTTAGGACAACTTTGCCATCTACCAAGTTGTAATAACCAATGCCTAGACGGTGAGGTCTATGAGTTGGGTAGTCAGCGTGGTGTGATTGCAAGACTGAGAATGAAGTGATGTTTCCTTCTGAATCTTCATCAAGTTCTGCACGAAGAGTGTTCACTCCAGAGGTTTCAAGCCATAGCTTTGACCACTCTCGTAGTTCTCTTCCTGAAGTAAGTTCAAGTTCAGTTAGGAGGTCAACGAGTTCTGCGTTATTGAAAGCGTGCTTCTTGAAGTAAGAGGCAAGACCCTTCATAAAGTTCTCTTGACCTACCCAGGCAACGAGTTGTCTAAGGACAGATCCACCCTTGGCATAGGTAATGGCGTCAAAGTTAACCTGAACATCTTCAAGGTCTCTGATGTTTGCTACCACTGGGTGAGTCGATGGCATTTGGTCTTCACGGTAAGCCCATGACTTCTCGTGAGATGCAAAGGTAGTCCAAGCTTCCTTGTATTCGGTTGCTTCAGCTGTGGCTAGGTAAGAAGCATATTCAGCGAAGGACTCGTTTAGCCATAGGTCATTCCACCAACGCATGGTTACTAGATCTCCGAACCACATGTGCGCAAGTTCGTGAAGAACTGTAATGATTCTTCTTTCCTTGATGAAGCCGTTCACTGCTCCACGGAATACATAAGCACCAGCGTTTTCCATGGCCCCAGCGTTGAAGTCTGGAACGAATAGCTGGTCATACTTCTCAAACGGGTATGGGTAATCAAACTGCTCTTCGAAGAATAGAAAACCTTCTTTAGTCTTTTCGAAAATGTAATCAGCATCAATGTATTTCGCGAGTGATGAACGTCCGAATACTCCAAGCGGAATTGTTCTGCCATCGCTGCTGGTTAGTTCATCGCGCCACTCTGAGTATGGACCTGCGATCAAAGCGGTGATGTATGAAGAAATTCTTGGGGTAGGTGCGAATACCCAGACTGAAGTTCCGTCTCCTCTTTCTACCGGAGTTGGGGTAGGGGAGTTTGAAATCATCTTCCAGTTGCTCGGACCTGTGACTGTGAATTGGAAAGTTGCCTTTAGGTCAGGCTGCTCGAATACAGCAAACATTCTTCTTGAGTCTGGAACTTCAAACTGGGTGTAAAGGTAAACTTCGTTGTCCACTGGGTCAACGAATCTGTGCAAACCTTCACCAGTGTGCATGTAAGGGTTGTCGCTGACCACAACCAACTCGTTGTTAGCCTCTAGGTTGTCTAGCTGGATGCGAACTCCATCGGCAACAGAAAGATCCAGGTCCTTGCCGTTCAGGGTTACTCTGTGAACCTTCTTGGTGATTGCGTCAATGAAAGTTGAAGCTCCAACCTGGTTGCTGGTGAACTTAACGGTGGTGGTTGCCCCAAAGACTTCTTCACCTCGCATTAGATCTAGCTCAACGGTGTAAGAAGACACTTCCAAAAGCTCGGCACGCTCAGCGGCTTCGATTCGGGTGAGGTTTTCAGCAGGCATTACAACTCCTAGGTAAGGTTTATTTCAATAGCAACTAGCCTAGTATTGACCAACAACACTGCCAGAAGGTTTTATCAAGATGCGTATTCACATAGCCACCGATCACGCTGGATTAGAGCTCAGCCATTTCCTTATCAAGGAGCTTGAATTAGCAGGCCACGAGGTCTTTGACCACGGGCCTAAAGAGTATGACC
>JBEDLY010000120.1:0-3779 GCA_041171365.1 Actinomycetota bacterium
CATACCCGCTTCTTCGGACATTTAGCCCCTAGATTGCTGAATGTTACCTTGGAATTTAGAACTGCTAATTCCGTCTCACTTTAGTAAACCGAATTACTTCGTGAAGTATTCCCGAATGTGGGATAAAGCTGAGGCCACTGTTTTAGCCCTAATCGAGGCTCTATCGCCGTCGAAGTGCTCTTCCCAGACCTGAACTCCCCTAGCCCCAGCAACTGCAATGAATACAGTTCCAACAGGTTTGCCATCCTGTTCCAGAGGGCCTGCAACGCCGGTAGTCGCTACCCCCAGAACCTGGTCAGTTGATAGCAAAAGTTGAAGGGAGAATCTAGATCGAATACCCTCTGCCATTTGAGCTGCAACCTCTGGATCAACGGCTCCTTGCTCTTTCAAAAGACTTCTGTTTACCCCTAAAGCTGATGACTTCAAATCACTTTGGTAAGCCACAACTGAACCGAGAACAACATTTGATGCACCTGATACTGAAACCAGTTCACTGCACAGCAGACCACCGGTTAGCGACTCAGCAATGGCTAGCTTCAAACCCTTCTTTTCAAGAAGGTCTAGAACTTCTTTAGCACTCATGATCTTGAGTCCTTGAAGTACTGGAAAACTGACCACCAGGTTAGGAATAGTGCAACAAAGATTAGTGAATATCCGATATCGAAGTACTCGTTAGCCAGAAGTTGATTCAGTGGAGAAATGAGATAACCAATTGCAATTGCTTGCACGATTGTCTTGGACTTACCGCTGGCTGAAGCTGGAATCACTTTGTTCTTCACAACGACCAGTCGATACGCAGTCATAGCAACTTCACGAACCAAAATTGCAATCGTTGCCCACCATGGAACAACATTCAAAATGGATAGCACGATGAAAGATCCACCGAACAATACTTTGTCTGCAATTGGATCAAGTAGTTTTCCGAGATTAGTGACGGTGTTTTGTTTTCTAGCAATCGCCCCGTCTATCCCGTCGCTTGCAGCAATCAAGATAAAGGCTAAAAGCAAAATCCAGTTGACTACTTCTGACGTGGAGTAAGAAGTTAGAAGGAACCAAAGAAAGACAGGTGTAACGGCAATCCGCCCAAAGGTAACTAGGTTAGCTGCGTTCAACACTCTAAAACCCTACTCTTACTGTCTGCCCGTTAGTTGCCAAGCATCGCCATCGTCTTCATCGTCATCCGTAGCCGGAGGAACGAAGTCAGAAAACTCTCCTGCTCCCATTGCACTTTGATCAATAGCGTCAGCAGCCTGAATCATTGCCTCAGTTGCTTTCGCACCAGTTTCGCCGCGGAGCTGAGCAAGAACAGTTGGAAGATCTTCAGGTCTAACCATCACATCTCTAGCCTTAGAACCTTCGCTTGGACCAACAATGTTTCTTGACTCAAGTAGATCCATCAGACGTCCTGCCTTAGCAAAACCAACTCGAAGTTTTCTCTGCAACATAGAAGTTGAACCGAACTGTGAAGAAACTATGAGCTCTGCTGCCTGAAGCAATACTTCTAGGTCATCTCCGATGTCTGCATCAACAACATTTCTAGTTGCGACTTCGTTCACATCTGCACGATACTCAGGCTGCATCTGTTGCTTCACGTGAGTAACAATTGCGGCTAATTCACCCTCGCCCACCCAGGCACCTTGAACACGCATTGGTTTGTTGGTTCCCATTGGTGAGAACAATGCATCACCTTGACCGATGAGCTTCTCGGCTCCAGGCTGGTCCAGGATAACTCTTGAATCAGTTAGCGATGACACAGAGAATGCAAGACGACTTGGAACGTTCGCCTTGATAAGACCTGTCACAACATCTACCGAAGGTCGTTGGGTTGCTAGAACAAGGTGGATACCGGCTGCACGAGCTAGTTGAGTGATTCTCACAATGGAGTCTTCAACTTCACGCGGAGCGACAATCATTAGGTCTGCAAGCTCATCCACAACTACCAAAAGGTATGGATAAGGCTGCAGTTTTCTAGCAGAGTTTTCTGGAACCTTCACTTCACCCGCGACAAGTGCACGGTTGAAATCGTCAACATGCTTGAATCCAAATGATGCCAAGTCGTCATAGCGAGCATCCATCTCTTTTACTACCCACTGAAGTTGGTAATAATTGGAGTAATCAAGTGAGGAACACCTTCGTAAGCGGCTAACTCAACTCGCTTAGGGTCGATAAGAACCATTCGAACCTCTGCAGGTTTTGATCTCATCAAGATGGATGAAATCATCGAGTTCACAAATGATGATTTACCTGCACCTGTTGCTCCGGCAACTAGAAGGTGAGGCATCTTGGCAAGGTTTGCTACAACGAAACCACCCTCAACATCCTTACCAATACCAATGGTTAGCGGATGCTTGCTCTGACTAGCAACTGAAGATCTAAGTACGTCACCAAGCGACACTGTTTCTCTGTCAACGTTTGGAATCTCAATACCAATCAACGACTTGCCTGGAATAGGAGCAAGGATTCTAACTTCGTTGCTGGCAACAGCATAAGAAATGTTTCCTGCTAAACGTGTAACAGCCTCAACTTTTACACCCGGCTTTACTTCTACTTCATAGCGAGTAACTGTTGGTCCTCTAGAGAATCCGCTTACCTTGGCGTCAACACCAAACTCTTTGAAAACTGAATCAAGAGATTCAACGATTGTGTCATTCGCTGCAGTCTTTGCTTTAGGCGGTGTACCAGCAACCAAAATAGAAACCGGAGGCAGTACATACGCTCTCTTTGGCTTTGCTACCGAAGCAGTTTGAGTCGCTGGAGCTGATTCAATTGACTCAACATCAGAGGGTTCAGATACTACTGCGATAGGCTCAGTCGCATTCTCAGAAACAATGGCTACCGGTTCAGTAACCTCTGCTGGAATATCAGTATCGAAGAGCTCTTCTAAACTTACGGTTTCCTGTCCAGTTACTACTGGAGTATCGAAGGCTTCCTTTTCTGTCTCCTTCGATCTCTTCCACCAAGGAGCTTTTGTGCCATCAAAGGCATCATCAATTTCTTCTACTTCTTTTTCTTCTTTAGGCTCGCGTGCCCCAGGGAAGAGTTTGTGATACAGCTCTGAAACTCTAGGACCAATCTTGTTTGGTGCGGTGTTCGTAATAATCAAGAGTGAACCAAGGGCTAGAACAAAGACAACTACCCCAGCTCCCCAAACAGTGAGAGTGCTAATAAAGACAACTGTTACTAACCAGCCGAATAAACCTCCAGCAGCGGCTAATGCCTCTGCTCCTTGAGAAGGCTGAACCTTCTCATTGAACAGGTGGAAGAAACCAGAGACGCTGATCAGAAGTACTACCCAACCAAGCCCAACTCTGGAATTGTCTTTGATGGTCGACGGGTGTCTCATCAGATACATCGAGAAGACGATCATGAAGACAGGCAAAGCAACAGACAGCTGCCCAAAGAGAAGTCCGCCTGTGTAGTCGTTCAGAGTTGTGGCAATGGTTCCAGGCTCACCAGCGAAGAACCAAGTAACAATAGCCCCAACGACACCTAGCAAAAACAGTAGAAAGGGCGGTCCGTCTCGGCGGTCATCTTTAGCAACCTTCTCAGCGCTGAAAGACCTGGCTAGGAAGCCAATAGTGGCGGCACCTGCAAGGTAGAACCAGAAGATTGACCGCACAAACCAGTTGTGCTCAGAGTCCCTAGCCTGCTGCTTAGCCTTAGGGCGTCCAGCAGTTGGACGTGAGCGTGGTTTAGAAGGTTTGCGTGTTGCCATGCCTTCAAAAATAACAGCGACCCCCGTCAATACAGGTCAGGCAGGGCGGTAAAGGTTACGCCAG
>JBEDLY010000121.1:0-2703 GCA_041171365.1 Actinomycetota bacterium
GGTGTGTCGGCTGGAGCAATTGTTGCTGGTGCCGGTATCTTGGGTGCCGGTCTTGGTTTCGGAGCTCAGTCACTTGTGAAAGACCTCATTTCTGGATTGGTTATTGTCTTTGAAGATCAGTACGGTGTTGGCGATTCAGTAAACCTAGGCCAAGCCGAAGGTGTGGTTGAGAGTGTTGGCCTTCGAGTAACTCAGGTTAGAGATCTCGAAGGAACACTTTGGTTTGTTCGCAACGGTGAAATCATGCGAGTGGGCAACCAGTCCCAAGGTTGGGCCCGTGCCGTTTTGGATGTTGCAATTGAATACAACACAGATGTTTCCAAGGCCCAAGAAGCTCTTCTTAAAGCAGCCAAGAGCGTAGATGGCAAAGCAATGGGAGCTCCAGAGATTTGGGGTATCAACACAATCTCGGGTGACGAGATCGTTCTTCGTCTGGTTCAAAAGACCAAGCCTGAAGACAAGGATGCTGTTGCACGTCAACTTCGCCAGGCAGTCAAAGATGAATTTGACAAGGCAAAGATTAAACTTGCACCTACTTCAAACACCATTTTCGTCAACGTCAAGAACTAATGTCTGAGGAAAAGTTCGAAGATCGCGAGCGAGTAGAGACTGTTCGACTCACTCACCAAACTGGTTCAAATGTTGAGGGTGACATCTACGAACTAGTTGGCGGTAAAGAATTTTTTGTTAACTTGTGTGCAAAGTTTTACGAAGGTGTTGCCGAAGATCCGATTCTCCGACCGATGTATCCCGAAGAAGATTTAGGTCCCGCGGCAGAACGTTTGCAGTTGTTCTTGGAGCAATATTGGGGCGGTCCAACTACCTATCAAGAGCAAAGAGGTCACCCACGCCTCCGTCTAAGACATCAGCCATTCAAGATAAACCCAGCGGCAAGAGCAGCATGGCTGAAACACATGGAGGCAGCTCTTGTTGCCCAGAAACTTCCAGCTTTGTATCACGCTCAGATGTGGGCCTATCTAGATAGAGCAGCAACAGCAATGCTCAACACCATGGAGGACTAAGCCTTTATTGGCACATAGTCCTTAGCAAACCTGGCAAGCACGTGTCCGTGCTCAGAACTTAGTCTTACCCAGTCCCCTGAAACAAACCAAGGAACTATCTCACCTTCGGTTAGAAAACCTAGGCCTGCAGCTACGAATGCCGATCCCATAGGCAGAGGGAACTTGTAGTCAAAAGCTCTTCCCCAGATTTCACTTCTAACTCTTGCAGCTATCGGACCACCAACTGATGTTGGCAATGTCTCAGAAACTTCTGCTATTCCCTTGCGAGCAATTTCAGTTAGCTCAGCTTCCGGAATCTCGCCACCTAATTCCCAACCTGTTCTGGTTGGAGTTTCTGTGCTCCAGGAAACATCAACTAAATCCAAATCGAGGTTGATTTGATTTTCTTTGGCAGAACCCATACCAGTCAGATTCAGAAGTCTTTCTGAAAGGCTCAGATTCTCGTCCTGATATTCACCTTTGGCTACTAAGTTCACTCTTTCTAAAAGTTCTGAGATCAAAACTGTTAGATCAAACTCAGTTGCTTCAGCCAATTGCAAGGTTCTAAGGCCTAAAACAATTGGAGCATCTTCTTCGTATTCACCGCTAAAGATTGGGGCAACATAAACAGTTAGAACATCACCGTAAGCTCTAAGACGAACAGCACCTTTAGGGTCCATACGGTTGGCTCTATCTAGGTACTTACCAAGATCAACAACATCGGCATTGGTTGGTAAAACGAAACTACTCTTCATAGACAAGGATTTAGTCTCTAGTCAATCTTCTATAAGTTGATCGGTGAGGCTTAGCTGCCTCTGGTCCTAGGCGGGCAATCTTGTTCTCTTCGTAACCCTCGAAGTTACCTTCGAACCAGTACCACTGGTCAGGGTTATCGTCAGTGCCCTCATAGGCAAGAATGTGTGAAGCAACTCTGTCGAGGAACCATCTATCGTGCGTGATAACCACAGCACAACCAGGGAACTCAAGAAGAGCATTCTCAAGAGAACCTAGAGTTTCAACATCCAAGTCGTTTGTTGGCTCATCTAGAAGCAATAGGGCTTCAAGGTCAAAGCTAAGTTCAAACGGTTTCTCTCACCACCGGAAAGAACTCCAGCTGGCTTCTGCTGATCTGGACCCTTGAATCCGAAGGCTGCCACGTACGCTCTCGATGGAACAGTTACGTTACCTACCTGAAGGAAGTCCAAACCATCAGAGACAACTTCAAACAAAGTCTTGTTTGGGTCAATACCGCCACGTGATTGGTCAACGTAAGAAATGCTGACAGTCTCACCAATCTTTAGTTCTCCCCCATCAAGTGGCTCTAGACCAACGATGGTCTTGAACAATGTTGATTTACCTACACCGTTAGGTCCAATGACTCCAACAATTCCATTTCTTGGTAGAGAGAATGAAAGTCCGTTAATAAGTGAACGACCTTCAAAACCTTTTTGCAGGTTCTTAGCTTCTAGAACAATCGAACCAAGTCTTGGGCCAGGTGGAATCTGAATTTCTTCAAAGTCAAGTTTTCTAGTTCTGTCTGCCTCAGCTGCCATTTCTTCATAGCGAGCAAGACGAGCCTTTGACTTAGTTTGGCGGGCTTTAGCAGATGATCTAACCCACTCAAGTTCATCACCAAGACGCTTAGCCAACTTGGCATCTTTCTTACCTTGAACTTCTAGACGCTCACGCTTCTTCTCTAGGT
>JBEDLY010000122.1:0-2765 GCA_041171365.1 Actinomycetota bacterium
AGAGTGCTTCCTGCGAGAGTGTCACAAAGATTTAGTTTGTCCACTGACTACGTGGAAATTGAGCCAACTGCTCTAAAGCAGAAAGTTGAAGAGCAACTTGGTCACACTGTACAAAGAGTTCAGGTGAAGGCAGTCACAACAGCACCTGTTGGAATGAAGCTAGAAATCGAGTCCTAAATGGCAACCAATGCTCCCAAGGCAAAGTTTGACTATAAACCTCATCCACACATTGCTGATCGAAAGAAGCACAAGGTTGCTAACTCTGAAGAGATTCTTTCTGAAGCAGGGCAGAGGACTCTAAATCAAAAACTAGGCTTAGCGATCACAAAGCGTGTTGGAACGATGTGGGCGGCCTACATATTCTTTGCATTGACTCTTGTGAGCTTGCCAGCAGTAATTATGTCCGGCAATCTGGTGCTCATAGTTGGTTGGATAGCCCAAACCTTCTTACAACTAGTCCTCTTACCAATCATCATTGTTGGGCAGAACATCCAGGCTGCAGCTGCTGAGAAGAGAGCTGTGATGACCTATGAGGATGCGGCTGCTGTATTGGATGAAGCAGTGAAGATTCAAAAACACTTGGATCACCAAGACCAGTCTCTAGCTCATCTAGTGTCTCGTCTGGACGAAATCGAAAAGAAACTTCCTAAAAGGTAACCATGCGTTTAGTTATTGCTGACTGCTCAGTTGACTACGCAGGCAGGCTCACAGCACATCTTCCTAAAGCCAGAAGACTTTTGATGCTTAAAGGCGATGGCAGCATCCTCATCCATAGTGAAACTGGTTCCTATAAACCACTGAACTGGATGAACCCACCTTGTAACTACTCAGTGCACGAACCAGATGAAGAACAAGTTGGTTTAGGGGTCAAAGAGATTTGGCGAGTGAGCCAGGCAAAGACAGCAGACATTCTATGGATTCAAATCTTCGAAATTCATAACGACATCAACCATGAACTAGGAAAAGACCCAGGTCTTATCAAAGACGGTGTTGAAGCTCATCTCCAAGAACTGATGGCAGCTCAAATTGAAATCATCGGTGAAGGTTCAATGCTTGTCAGACGTGAATACATGACTCCAATTGGTCCAGTGGATATCTTGGCTAAGGATTCAAATGGCCAAAGTGTTGCCATTGAAATCAAAAGACGCGGCGAGATTGATGGCGTAGAACAACTAACGAGATACCTAGAGCTAATGAATAGAGATGCAGCTCTTGCCCCGGTCAGAGGCATATTCGCGGCTCAAGAGATCAAGCCTCAGGCAAGAACACTTGCTGAGGATCGAGGAATCGAGTGTCTGATTCTTGACTACGAGCAGCTAAAGGAAGCATCCATAGACCCAGACTCACTGTTCTGGTAGCCCTGAGCTTTACGAACATCCCCACACTCGAATAGCTGCCAAGGGCAATATAGAGTAGTAAAACCAATTGAGCAGGAGTAACAGATGACCCTAGAAGATCGCAAGATATGGCGTGGTTTCGCTAGCGATAACTATGCAGGAGTTCATCCAAGCCTGTTTGAACTAATGCAAAGCGTCAATGAAGGTCACGAACGTGCCTATGGTGATGACTTTGTTACTGCTGAACTCGAGGCAGTATTCAAAGACCAATTTGGGGCTGATGCTGAAGTGTTCCCTGTCTTTAATGGAACTGGTGCAAACGTAATTGCTATCTCATCAGTGCTGAAGCCTTGGGAATCTGTTCTATGTGCAGAGACTGCCCACATCAACAGCGATGAGGGTGGTGCTCCAGAGAAGATGGCGGGCATCAAGCTTTGGACAGTGCCGACACCTGATGGCAAGCTCACCCCAGAACTTATCAAGCCGTACCTATTTGATATTGGTTCCGTTCACAGATCTCAGATTGCGATGGTAAGCATCACCCAGACCACTGAGATGGGAACTCTTTACTCAATTCCTGAAATCAAAGCACTTGCTGACTTTGCTCATGAGAACAACTTGAAGCTACACATGGATGGCGCAAGACTCTCTAACGCTGCAAGACTCTCTAACGCTGCAGCTGCTTTGAACGCAACATTCAAAGAATTCACAACCGACGTTGGTGTTGACCTAGTTAGCTTTGGTGGAACCAAGATTGGTGCCTTAGCTGCAGAAGCTGTTGTTGTTATCAATAGCAAAGAGTTAGCGCACAGCTTGCCTTTCTTGAGAAAGACATCTATGCAGCTACCTAGCAAGATGAGATTCGTTAGCGTTCAACTTATTGGACTACTAAAAGATGACCTAGCAATCAACAGTGCAAGACATGCAAATGCTATGGCTCAAGCACTTGATGCTGGAGTTAGAGAACTAGCCGCTAAATCCAATGGACGAGTTAGTGTTCCAAACCCAACTCAAGCCAATGCTGTCTTCCCGATTATTCCGATGGAGCTGGTCCCAGAGATTCAAAAGGACTACTGGTTTTACATCTGGGATTACAACCTTGGTCAGGTCCGTTGGATGTGTGCATGGGATACCAGGCAAGAGGATGTAGACGGTTTACTCAAGGCTTTAGCTAAAGCCCTTGGGGTTTAGACTTAGAGCATGCAACCAAACAAAATAGCCGTTACCGCTGCACCTCTCGCTCCTGTTCTAGCAGAACGTTGGAGCCCAAGATCTTTTGAACGTGACTACCTACTAACTCAGAGCGAAGCTCTTTCAATCCTTGAAGCTGGTCGCTGGGCACCTTCAGCAAACAACCTTCAGCCATGGAGATTCGCTTTTGTAAGTAGAAATGACGAACTACACAAAGATCTATGTGAAAAGGGACTT
>JBEDLY010000123.1:0-2866 GCA_041171365.1 Actinomycetota bacterium
GAGTAACCCAAAGACAAAAGTTGCGGCAGCAGAGATCAAATAACCCCAACCTTGAGCTAGAGCAGAGAGCTGAGTTGTTTGAGTGCTTGTGCTTGCTCTGGAGCCAATCAAAGTCAATGACAATGGGAAAGTTGCAGCGAAAGCAAACCCGGTGATGATGCACGCCAGAACCAGCAGATCTGGTGTTAGCCAAATCATTAACAGACCAGTCAGAGTCAATGAAGTCATCACGATGGCAATGAAAGACAACGACTTGAATTTTCTGAAAATCAGTGAAGCTATGAATCCAGAAGGGACACCAACAAAAGTAGTCAGCCCAAGAAGTGAACCAGCATCAACAGCACTCATTCCCCTGTCGATCAAAAGTGAAGGGAACCAATTGAGGATTGAATAGAAACCACCAGACTGTAGCCCAAAGAAGAAAACTATTCCCCAGGTTAGCGATGACCTAACTACTGCTTTTCTCTCTTCAGCGTGAGTAGCGACCGAAGTAATCTTTCCCACTGATTTAGATCTGAACAACGGCGTCCAGAAGACGATTGCTAGCACCGCAGGAATGATCCAAACCCCAAGAGCTCCACGCCAGCCACCAAGCCACTCTGATGACGGAACTGCGATAGCAGCAGCAAAGCTAGCTGAAATCGCAAGCAACGTGACATAAACACCGGTAATTAGTTCGATGCGAGTTGGGAACTGCTCACGAACAATAGTTGGAATCAGAACGTTGGCAATCGCGATTGCGAAGCCAATCAAGATGGTGCTGGAAATAAGTGCAGGAAAGCCACCAATCAAACGAGTAGCCATGGCTATTGCCATAACCACCAAGACAAACATCATGGCTTTGTTGAGAGTAAACCTCTTAACTAGAGCAGGACTTGCGAATGCCCCAATACCGAAACAAACAATAGGTAAAGATGTCATCAAGCTAACCTGAAGCAGGCTGAGAAACTCGGTTCTAACAAGTTCCTCAACTAGTGGCCCAATAGATGCAACCGGAGGCCTAATCGCAAGCGAAATAAATACCAGAGACAACAAAGCCCAAATGGAATACTTAGCAGCCTTCATTAACTTCTTCCCTTGTTGGCAATTAGGCCAACAAGTCTCTCCAAGGCGTAGTAAGAGTCTTTCTCGCCACCCTTAACAGCAAAATCTGCATCAGCAATGGCATGAATGGCTTTTGCAATTCCATCTTCAGTCCAGCCTGCTGTTGCGGTGCGAGTCTTATTGAACAACCAATCAGGCATACCCATGCTTGCGGCAGTAGCTTTAGAGTTTCCAAAAATCTTGGCGATCTGCGACATTTTCTTAGCGAATGCAAAGATGACCATCACAGGTTCTGCTCCCTGATCAAGTGCGTGTCTAAGTAGAAGTAGTGATTGGGCTACCTGGCCATCAAATGCAGCGTCAGCAACTTTATAGGTAGTTGTTTCAAGCCTTCCACCGAAGTACTTCTCAACAATCTCAGGTGTGATGTCTCCTGCGTCGTCTAACTGAAGTTGAGAAGCAGCGGCAGCCAGTTCCTCAAAGTCGCTACTGAAGATGTCAACTAGGGCCTGAGCTGCTGCCTTCTGGATTTTTCTACCCTTTGAAGTGAATTCATTCTCAACAAAAGAAATCTTCTCTGCTTCCTTGGTTACATCTAAACAAGTAGCTTCAATGAAGGCGTCATCAGCTCGAATAGTCTCTAGTAGCTTCTTGCCTCGAACTGACTTACCGTTATGTCTAAAGATTACGACTGCATCTTCAGAGGGTTGGCTTACGTATTCAATGGCGTCGGTAATCAAAGCGTCAGAGCATCTTTCAACACCATCAATGACCACGAGTTTGGAATCACCGAATAGCCCAGCACTGGCTAGGTCGAACAACTGACCGCCAACATATTCGGCACCGTTTACCTCCGTAATCGGCACCGTTGACCTCGACTACCTCTAAATCTTGATTAGCTTTTCGAAGTTCTGATCTAACGGTCTTTATGGCTCTATCTGCGAAGAAGTCTTGGCCGCCGGATACGAGTATTACGGGTGCTAAAGAAACTGCACGCCATGGGACTACTCTTGCTGGACTCACCTGTAAAGCCTAACTTCTACCAGCGATAGAGACCTCAACCCCTGAATCCGTTTCCGTTAGCCCAATTGCTCCCATCTCATCAGTTCTCAGAACTTTTGTTCCAGTCAAAGCCAACAGATCTAATGTTCTTCTCGTGGGATGACCATAGGAGTTGTCTCGACCCACGGAGATTAGAGCTATGTCAGCACCTATCGCCTCGTAGAACTCTGGTGCTTGATCTCCTGAGCCGTGATGAGCAACCTTAACAATGACCAGCCTTGACCCGAAATCAGACTCAAGAAAGGTTCTATGCTCGGAACCCATTCGCAGTTGAGCTCTCTCACCTGAGTCAGCCAACGTAAATAAAGCGACTTGGTCGCTTTCCCAATACATGGAGGTACTGGCATCATTACTGTCTTCTGCTTCCTTAGCTTCTCGGCTCGGAGCTAACACAGTCCAGGCGTAGTCCCCTAACTTCCCCTTCATTCCCTTCTCAACTTGGACCATTTGAACCCCTAATGACTCAAGAGTTTCTTTAGTTACATCAGCTCCACGCCTGTCATCAACAAACGGGGTAACCAACGCCGTTACGACTTCCCTACCCGATACTGCACCAACAAGGCCACCTACATGATCTAGGTCGTAATGAGTAAGTATGAGTAGATCAATTTTGTTTATACCCAGTCCGCTCAGGCACGAGTCAATTGCTGGATCTTCCCTGCCTACATCAATAACAGCAACTTTGCCTTGAGACCTGATCACTAATGCATCACCCTGACCGACGTCACAATTCACTATGGAATATGAACCAGCGTAGAAG
>JBEDLY010000124.1:0-3580 GCA_041171365.1 Actinomycetota bacterium
ATGCCAATGTTTGAGCGTAAGCACAGAGTAATCATGGGCTGGGTTTCAAACTTTGTCTTCAAGCGTGACATCGTTTCTATCTCTGCAACTGAGACACCTCGCCAGGCTTTTGAGACCTGGGCATCACGCCCTAAGGCTTAATTAGAACTTAATAGGTGCGCCCCCATAGCCCAATGGCAGAGGCAGACGACTTAAAATCGTCCCAGTGTGGGTTCGAGTCCCACTGGGGGCACCGTCCTAGTTCGCTTAGAGAATACTGAGATTAGCCCCCATTAGCCCCACAAAACCCTAGGCTTATTTCAATGCCGCTAGGTGCGGTTCTAAAAAGGAGATGCAATGTTAGAAACTCTGTTGGTTGTATTGGCTGTAGTAGTAATTGGTGGCCTCTGGTTTGTCAGCATGCGAAACGGACTTGTCCGTCTAAACGTTCGTGTTGATGAAGCCTGGAGCGACATTACTGTTCAACTAAAGCGCAGAGCAGATCTAATCCCTAACCTGATTGAAGCTGTTAAGGGTTATGCCAAGCACGAAGCTCAAGTATTTGAGAATGTGACTAAGGCAAGAGCAGCAACTATTTCTGGTGCAGCTCTAACAGACCCAACTCAGGCAGCAGAAGCAGAGAACATGCTGCAGGGTGCATTGAAGTCTCTATTTGCAGTTGCTGAAGCATATCCAGTTCTTCAGGCTAGCCAAAACTTCCTAAACCTTCAGTCAGAACTATCTGACACTGAAGACAAGATCATGGCTGCTCGTCGGTTCTATAACGGTGGAGTTCGTGAACTAAACACCAAGATCAAGGTATGGCCTAACTCTTTCTTCGCAACAGGTCTTGGTTTCACAGAGCGTGCATTCTTTGAAGTTGCAGATCTTGCAGCTATCCAAGATGCACCTCAGGTCAAGTTCTAATACCTTCTTAGGAATTACTAAATGTATTCAGCGATAGCTGCTAATAAGCGAAACACGGTCTTCATAATCATTTTCTTCGTGTTGCTTATCGGAGGGCTAGCAACCTATGCCGGTTATGCAACCGGCTATGGTTCTTCAGCGTTTATGATTATTGGCTTTGTTGCTCTCTACGCATTGATTCAGTACTACGCAGCTGGAGCATTTGCTGTTGCAGCTTCTGGAGCAGTGCAGATCACTAAAGCAGATAACCCAAGACTTTGGCGAATCGTTGAAAACATCTCAATCTCAGAAGGCATGCCAATGCCTAAGGTTTATCTAATCAAAGATGAAGCTCCTAATGCCTTTGCATCAGGTAGAGACCCTAAGCATGCTGTTGTTGCAGCAACAACAGGTCTTCTAGCCATCATGGATGACAATGAACTCCAAGGTGTAATGGCTCACGAGATGGCTCACGTGAAGAACTGCGACATTAGAGTTTCAACCATTGTCTTTGGTTTAGTAAGTGCCGTTGGAATCTTGGCTGACTTCTTCATCAGAATGGCTTTCTACTCTTCACACTCAAGAAACAAAGACAGCGGCCAGCTAGCCATATTCCTAATTGCTTTTGGAATAGTTGCCTGGATCATCTCAGCTCTTATTGGTCCGATTGTTAGTGCAGCTGTTTCAAGACAAAGAGAGTATCTAGCTGATGCATCAGGTGCGGAGATCACTAGATTCCCTGAAGGACTACAAGGTGCTCTAGCTAAGCTTCGAGACTATGGAAAGCCAATGCAGAGAGCATCTAGTTCTATGGCTCACATGTATATCAGCGACCCAATCAAACCATCGGTTGCTCAAAGACTCTTCTCAACCCACCCACCACTAGATAAGAGAATTGAACGATTGGGAACAATCGGTGCTAAATTCTAAGTAGTTTTCTTAGAAGGGGGAGGCAATGTTGGATGAGTTAGACAGTTACGCCAAAGCAGCTAGATGCATTGAAACTCACAAGGATTTCAAGCCTGATGCCAAGACTGTAGTAAGCCTGCTTCTAAAGAATCCAGGTTATTACGCCTATTTCTTTTTTCACTCTGGACTCTGGGCTCAGAAATACGTCAGGGCCGAGAGCACGTTTGAATGGGCAGAGAGTGACCCTGAAGAAACTTGGCCGATGTTCATCTGGGATGAACAAGACCGAGTTGACACTCTAGATCCTAAGGCTGTCTGGTATGACAACATTTGGAGTTTTCAAGACGGACATGCTTACGAGGAACTCACAGAGTTTGATGAAGGTAACGCTGAATATGTTATGGAGCATGCGGCAGGTAAGTGGAATTCATCCATGATTGGCCCTTATATTTCAAGAATTGGAGAAGAGGTTCGTTGCGGAGCTGGCCAATTTAATACCGGGCCAGCTGAAGTGCTTGCTCGAGAATTCATGCCAGGGCTCCGCAGAGACATCTTCCACAGTTTTCTTGAGCATCTGACAGGCCCTTTTGGCAAAAGAAAAATCAGCTTAACCATGCGTCCAGTTGAATCAGAAATAATTTGGGTTCCGCTTAGTTTCGCGGGAGCTTTTTCTTTATCTGACAAAGAACTCATAGCGACGGTACATAAAGACTTGCCCGTAGTGGATCTTTGGAAGTCAACTCAAGAGCAACCAAATCAACCTGTATACATAAAAGAGTTTAGTGAGTTGCAATTGCAAGAGTTGATTCTTGGTTTGCTCGATTTGACCGGGCTTTCTTTGAGCCTAAACTTAACAAACATTAGACGGCACAAACTCAAGAAAAATATTCAAGAATCGATAAAGTCCGGCAAGTTTTTCAGGGATTTAGAAGCTGACGGATTGAGATTGGCTGTAATTCCTTTCGATGGAAGATCTCTCTGCGTCAGCAAATAGCTTCTGCTAAGTTGCCTTTACCCTTAGATTCAATTGACTCCAGTCCCTGCCAATTTCTAACCTCAACTAAGTGCTTAGTTATTGCCTTGGAAGAGGCTTCTACTTCTTCAGGGGTTAGATGTAGTTCATGCCAAGCAGATTGAACTAAGAGTGTTTTGTTTTGTCTGTCTGATTTGAGATCTATGCGGGCAACTAGGTTGTCTTTATGAAGTGTTGGCAGGCTGTAGTAGCCATAGATTCTCTTTGGTTCAGGAGTGTAAATCTCAATTCGGTAATCAAAGTTGAAGATTCTAAGAGCTCTTTCTCTTTGCCAGGTTAGAGGGTCAAAGGGGGAG
This sequence comes from Actinomycetota bacterium, assembly GCA_041171365.1. GTDB lineage: Bacteria > Actinomycetota > Actinomycetes > Actinomycetales > Microbacteriaceae > Rhodoluna. The sequence goes on from JBEDLY010000124.1 coordinate 3,124, forward strand.
AGCACCACGGTAGTTAGTGATGGCTTTATATCTTTGAAGTTGTAATCAAAAAAGTCTTTATGAATAAAGGCTTTATCTTTCCAGTTCTCTACTGTCACTTCTTGAATAATTCCTTTATCAAGAAGTGAACTAAGTATTGGCTTTACTTCAGTTGCATTCTGGCAGTAGACATTCGCAATGTCTTTCACTGTGCCAACTCCCATGAGTCTTGCTGCATTGCTAATGAGTTGTTCTTGAGCTTTAGTGTGGTCAACAGTTCTGTTGAGGATCTTGTTTGACAGTACTTGTTCAGGAAGAGCATAGATTCTGCTGAAGTTGGTTCTTCCTGCAGCTACTAGAACCCCCTGGTCAATCATTCTCTCTAGAGCTCTCTTAACATTGCTCCAACCCCACCAAGAACCCTGTCTCTTGTTTTCATCATGTTCAAACTGACTAGAAGTCATAGGACCATTAGCTT
>JBEDLY010000125.1:0-2554 GCA_041171365.1 Actinomycetota bacterium
ATCTCAATGCACTGCCTGGCAAAAGAGGATATGTAACTAAGAACTTTTGTGAAGAGGCTAGATTCTTTCAACCTAAGAACGGAGAAAGAATCGATGCAATTAGAGAAGAGCTAGTAACTAACTTCAAAACTGATGTTCACTATCCAATACTTCTAACTTCCCTCATGCTTGCAGCAGACAGGGTTGATAGCACCACTGGCCAACACATGGCTTATCTGAAGAACTGGTCGCATAGATCAAAGCATGACCTGCAACTACTTGTTCCAGAACTGATTGCAGGAACAGGCAAGAGTGTTCTTGGTTTAGCTGAGGATGTGATTGATGAACTTCCTGAAGTTGATCTCTTGTATATGGATCCTCCGTATAACCAGCACCGCTACTTCACTAACTATCACATCTGGGAAACATTGGTTCGTTGGGATAATCCAGAACCATATGGTGTTGCCATGAAACGAATAGACAGTAGATCTCCTGAAACTCACTCGGTGTTTAACAAGAGAAAGAAAATGCCACCGGCATTCAAAGATGTAATTACAAAAGCTAAAGCTAAAACAGTAGTTGTCTCATACAACAACGAGTCTTGGGTTGAACCGATAGACATTGCAGAGTCACTTCTGCAGAATCATGAGAGCGTTGCTCTACTTGAATTTGATTACGTTCGATACATCGGATCGCAAATAGGTATCTATAACAAGTCAGGTGCCAAAGTGGGATCTGTTGGTGAGCGTAAAAATAAAGAATTGATTTTTATCGCGGGAGAAACTTCAAGAGTTTTATCGCGGGAGAAACTTCAAGAGTTGAAGCGATTGAAGGTGTTGTGGCTGGACGCGGGATTGAACCGCGGACCTAACGATTTTCAGTCGTTCGCTCTACCAACTGAGCTATCCAGCCTCAACCAAAGACAAGTCTTAGGCTGAGCGATTATTAATCGCAGCGATCCTGACGGGACTTGAACCCGCGACCTCCGCCGTGACAGGGCGGCGCGCTAACCAACTGCGCTACAGGACCAGAAGTACTTTTAGAACTCATCGCTGGTGACCCCAACGGGATTCGAACCCGTGCTACTGCCGTGAAAGGGCAGCGTCCTAGGCCACTAAACGATGGGGCCGTCAAAGCGATGGAGCTTTAAAGCACCAATGGCAAGGCTACTTGCTAACGGTAGGTTTTTGCAACCTGAGATATGGGGATATCGGTGTTAGTTTAGGAATACAGCACAAATAAAGGGAGGTGGCCGGACATGAGAAGCTTACGTTCGCGTTATCTCGCCCTTTTTGTCGTGGCTGGGGTCCTATTCAGTGGATTCAGCATCCAGCAGGCCTTGGCGGTGCCTAACTACCCGTCTGAGCAAGAGGTTATAGACGCTCAGAAGAGCGTTACCAAGAAAAAGGCCATGATTACCCGTATTCAGGGCATCATCGTTGATCTCACCATTGAACAGGTCAGTTTAGAGCGTAAAGCCATGCTCAAGGCCGAGAAATACAACCAGGCTAAGGATGAAGTAGAGGCTGTTGCAGCCAGGGTAGACCTCCTACAGACCAAGGTAAACGCGGCTAAGGCAGAAGCCGAGACTGCCCAGCAGCAGTTGGCTCAAATTGCCAGCCAGATGTGGCGAGATGGGGCAGCCGGAACCTCGCTGAACCTGTTCCTGAACTCAGACAATGCTGGCAACCTTCTATACAAGCTTGGGGCTCAAGAGAAGATTGCTCAGTCAAGCGATCAGATCTATAAGTCCGCTATTCAACGTCAGCAGTATGCGAAGTCTCTAACAGACCAACTTAAAGAAGCTGAAACTGAACTTGCTGCTAAAGCAGCTGAAGCTAAGAAAGCATTAGCTATCGCTCAAGATGCTGCATATGAATTGAAAGTCAAAGTTGATGAACAAAATGCTTTGAACACAACATTCAAAGCACAACTTGCATCTTTAGAGAGAATCTCTGACAGTTTGATGCAGCAGCGTATTCAAGGTTTGATCGATGAGGCAAGACAGAACAACCTGCCGGGCCCTATCGATGCTCCTTCTCTATATGATGTTGGCCTACCAAACAACGAAAAGGTTGAAACTGCGATTGCATTCGCAAGAGAACAACTTGGTGAGAGATATGTTCTTGGCGGTATGGGTCCAAATATTTGGGACTGCAGTGGAATTACAAAGAAGAGTTATGAAGTAGCTGGTACCTACATCGGTACTCACTCTGCAACCAACCAGTTCTACAACATGGCTGGTAAGAGAAGACTTATCCCAATCAAAGAAGCTGTTCGTGGAGATCTGATGTGGTACTCATACACAGACAATTTCAATGGTGATAAATATCACGTAGTGATGTATTTGGGTGATGGCATGATGCTTGAAGCGCCAAACCCAAACAGAACAGTTCGCATTGTGCCGCTACGTTACGGAGATCTATTCCGTTACGCAGGTCGCCCAACTCCTTAATCATTCTTTTTATTCAACCTATGGAGGCAGCATGAGTGAAGTACGTCAGGTCAAGCCTGCTACCGAAGGTTGGGAGCAAAAGAAAGACGCTTCTGGAAGACCAGTTCTTGAATTTGAAGC